>CALFYQ010000095.1 GCA_937952085.1 uncultured Paracoccaceae bacterium
ACCGGCTCCACCTTCGCCGATGACCGGCTTGAGGGCCGCGGCGGCGCTGACCAGTTGTTCGGTCTGGCCGGCGGCGACACGCTGCTGGGCGACGGCGGGAACGACACGCTGGTCGGCGACGATTCGACCGCCGGCGGCGGCGGGGCGGACCGGCTCGAAGGCGGCGCGAACGACGATTCGCTCTTCGGCGGCTTCGGCGACGACACGCTGATGGGCGGCTCCGGGAACGACACGCTGGAGGGCGGCGTCGGCGCCAACCGGATCGACGGCGGGACGGGGACCGACCTGGTCGTCTTCCGCAACGCGCTCTCCGACTACACGCTGACCGACAATGGAAGCACCGTCACCATCGCGAACGCGACCGAGACGGCGACGATCAGCAATGTCGAGACCTTCTTCTTCGAGGACACCGGCCTCGTCGCCTTCGCGACGCTCTTCCCCGCGCCGCCCCCGCCGCCGCCGACCGGCGACCCGGGGGGGCCGACGATGGGGAACGACCGGCTTTTCGGCGATGGAGGCGCGAACGTCATTAACGCGCTCGGCGGCGACGACCGGGTGGCGGGGCGCGGCGGGGCGGATCGGCTGCGCGGACAGGCCGGGAACGACACGCTGCTCGGCCAGGCGGGCGACGACACGCTGCTCGGCGGCGGCGGGCGCGACACCCTGCTCGGCGGCGGCGGGCGCGACCTGATCAAGGGCCAGGCCGGGAACGACCTGATCCGCGGCCAGGGCGGCAACGACGTGCTGCAGGGTCAGGCCGGGAACGACCGGCTCCAGGGCCAGGCGGGCAACGACCGGATGCTCGGCCAGGCCGGGGCGGACACGCTTCAGGGGCTTGCGGGGCGGGACACGCTGATCGGCGGCGGCGGCGGAGACCGGCTCGAAGGCGGCAAGGCGGCGGACGTGATGACCGGCGGCGCCGGTCGGGACCGCTTCGTCTTCGCGGCGCGGGACGGGACCGACCGGATCACCGACTACCGCGACCGGATCGACAAGATCGAGTTCACCTCGGGCGCGGACGAATTCGGCGACCTCACGATCGCGCAGCGGGGCGACGACGTGACGATCCGCCATGTCGGCGGTCTGATCCGGGTCGAGGACGCCGCCGTGGGCGACTTCGACGCCTCCGACTTCATCTTCGCCTGAGAAGATCCTTCGCCGCCAGCGCCGCGCCCCCGGCGATCAGGAGGCAGGCGAGGCCGAGCGCCCAGCTCGGCTCCGCCCGCCCGAAGGCGAGGAGCAGGAGCGTCGAGAGCAGCGGCGCGGCGTAGGAGGCCGCGCCGAGGGCGCCGATCTCCCCCCGCTTCACGCCGTAATCCCAGAGGTAGAAGGCGAGGCCGACCGGGCCGAGCCCGAGGCCGAGGATCGCCAGCCATTCCGCCGCGCTCGCCGGCGTCACCCATTCCTCCAGCGCCAGATGCGCGAGGGCGGAGAGCGCCGCCGTGACGAGACAGAACCCCGCCACCGCATCGGTCGGCGCCGTGACGAAGCGGCGGGAGAGCACCGAATAGCTCGACCAGACGAAGGCCGCCGCCAGCGCCAGCGCATAGCCCGGCGCGTATTCCGCCCGGAAGGCCAGCGCGCCGCCGCCGGTGACGATGAGCCCCGCGCCGAGAAAGCCGAGAAGCGCGCCGGCGACATGGTGCGGCCGGAGCCGCGCGCCGGGGGCGAGCGCGGAAAGGAGCACGATCAGGAGCGGCCAGAGATAGGCGATCAGGCTCGCCTCCACCGGCGGCGCCGCGCGGAGCGCCGAGAAATAAAGGAAATGATAGCCGAAGAGCCCGCCGACCCCGACCGCCCAGACCGCCAGCGGCTGCCGGAGCGCCCGCGCCGCGCCGGGCCGGAACGCCCAGCTCGCCGCGCCGGCGAGGCCGCCGATGGCGAAGGTCATCGCCGCGAGCTGGAAGGGCGGGACAGAGCCCGACGCCGCGGTGAGGAGCGCCAGCGCCGCCCAGAGAAGGACCGCGCCGAAGCCGATCGCCGTCGCCGCCCGCGCGCCCCGCTCCATCTCCGACTCCTCAGGCTCCGGCGGGCCATCGACGGCGCCGGCGCCGAAAAGGCAAGGGCCGGGCTCAGTCGATGCCGGCGGCGCGCTGCGCCTCCCGCACGAAGGCGATGATCGTCTCCACCGTCTCGGGCGCAACGCCCGGCTGCGGCGGCATGTCGCCGAAGCGCCAGTGATGCGCCCGGACGCCCTGCGCGACGGCGAGGCGGAAGGCGTCGTCGCCGTGATGGCCGGGTTCGTAGATCCTGTGGATCAGCGGCGGCCCGCCTTCGCCGCCCGCCGCGTCCCGCCCGTGGCAGCCGGCGCAGGCTTCGTTGAAGGCGATCCGGCCGCGCGCCGCCTCATCGCTGAAGGCGGGGGCGGCGTTCGAGCCTTCATAGGCCTTCCGCGCGCCGCTCTGGTCGTTCGAGGAGGACCAGAAGAGCCAGGCGCCGAAGAGCAAGAGCCCGGCCACGATCCAGAACACCCAGCGACCCATCGCGATCCTCCCGTCCGAGCCGGCAGGATCGGCGCCGGGGCGGGAAGGTCAATGCGCGAGCGGGCGTGTTTGCGTCTGTTCCCAGCCTGCGACGCGCGACCGGAGCGGGGAGGAACGCGTTCGCCCATGCGCGGGCGTCCGATCCGGCTGGATTGGGCGCTTGATGGCGTCGCGCCGCCAAGCGGCAGATCCGCACCTGACGAATGCGGCGCCCGCCCGCGTGGAGGGGCGAGTGCGGCCCGTACCGGGAGTGTTGAGGAAGGCGCGGCCTTGTTCCGGCCTTCGCGCCGCGAGGCGAACGCAGGGGCGGGGCGGCGCGTTGCTCGCCAGCCGAAATCCCGTCGCGCCCGGCGCTGGAAACCCGGCGCCGCGCGCGCTATCCCTCGGCGCCCGCTCAAGGAGTTCGCCATGGAGGTCTCCCGCGCCATGAAACGCGACTGGCTCGCGACCGCCCGCACGCTCAGCGAGGCGCTCCCCTATCTCCAGCGCTATGACGGCGCGACCGTGGTGGTGAAGTTCGGCGGCCACGCCATGGGCGACAAGGAGGCGATGGCGAGCTTCGCGCGCGACATCGTGCTGATGAAGCAGTGCGGCCTCCACCCGGTCGTCGTCCATGGCGGCGGCCCGCAGATCAACGAGATGCTGACCAAGCTCGGCATCGAATCGAAATTCGTCGATGGCCGCCGGGTGACCGACGAGAAGACCGTAGAAGTCGTCGAGATGGTCCTCGCCGGGCTCATCAA
>CALFYQ010000096.1 GCA_937952085.1 uncultured Paracoccaceae bacterium
CGGGCGACCGGCCCGGGCCGCGCCCGCCCCTCCAAGCGGACGGGCGCCCCCGGCTGTCAAGAGCGGATCGGCCCGAGGTCGGGGCGACGCCATAAAGCGCTCATCGCCGCCGGAGCAGGCGCCCATCCAGGGGCGGGCGCCGCCCTCATCGCCTCGCTCGGCCGCAGCCGTTCGGCTTTCCGAACCCAGCCGCCGCGGTTTCCCGACGCAATCATTGCCCGCCGCGCCGGCATGAGCCCGAACGAAAGCCGGCGGACGAGGCCCCCGGCGCCCCCGCCGCCCGCCCTTCCGCATACCGTGATCGCCCCGCGCGTTTCCGCGCATTGCCGCCCTCTCGCCAGAGGTTAGGATGGCGCAAGGGAACGGAGACGCCTCATGGTCGCCGAATTCGGGCACTTCCTCGTCATCGTCGCCTTCGTGGCGGCGCTCGCGCAATCCGCGCTGCCGCTGGTCGGCGCGCAGCGGGGCTGGATCGACTGGATGCGGATGGCGCCGCCCGCCGCGCTCGCCCAGTTCGTCGCGCTCGTCGGCGCCTTCGCCGCGCTCACCTGGTGTTTCGTGACGTCGGACTTCTCGGTCCGCCTTGTCGCCGCCAACTCCCATTCGCAGAAGCCGATGCTCTACAAGATCGCCGGCGTCTGGGGAAACCATGAGGGCTCGATGTTGCTCTGGGTCCTCATCCTCGCGCTGTTCGGGGCGCTGGTGGCGATCTTCGGCCGCGGCCTGCCGCCCGGCCTCAAGGCGCGGGCGCTGGCGGTTCAGGGGATGATCGGCGCCGCCTTCATCGCCTTCATCCTCTGGACCTCGAATCCGTTCTGGCGGCTCTTCCCCGCGCCGGTGGACGGGAACGACCTCAACCCACTCCTGCAGGACCCGGGCCTCGCCTTCCATCCGCCATTTCTCTATCTCGGCTATGTCGGCCTCTCGATGACCTACGCCTTCGCGGTCGCGGCGCTGATCGAGGGGCGGGTGGACGCAGCGTGGGCGCGCTGGGTGCGGCCCTGGACGCTCCTTTCCTGGCTCTGCCTCACCATCGGCATCGCGCTCGGCTCCTGGTGGGCCTATTACGAGCTTGGCTGGGGCGGCTGGTGGTTCTGGGATCCGGTCGAGAACGCCTCCTTCATGCCCTGGCTGATCTCGGCGGCGCTGCTCCACTCCGCCATCGTTGTGGAGAAGCGAGGCACGCTGAAGTCCTGGACGATCCTGCTCGCCATCTTCGCCTTCTCGCTTTCGCTGATCGGCACCTTCATCGTGCGCTCGGGCGTGCTCACCTCGGTCCATGCCTTCGCCTCCGACCCGACGCGCGGCGTCTTCATTCTGATGATGCTGATTGTCGGCGTCGGCGGCGGGCTTCTCCTCTACGCCTGGCGGGCGCCGCGGATGCGGGCGGAGGGCGTCTTCGCCCCGGTGAGCCGGGAGGGTGGGCTGATCCTCAACAACCTCCTCCTGTCGGTCGCCTGCGCCGTCGTCTTCATCGGCACGATGGCGCCGCTCTTTCGGGAATGGATCGACGGCGCCAAGATCTCGGTGGGCGCGCCCTTCTTCGACGCGTCCTTCACGCCCTTCATGATCCTGCTCGCCGTCGCGCTGCCGTTCGGCGCGATCCTGCCCTGGAAGCGCGGCAACCTTTCGAGCGCGGGGCGCAAGCTGCTCGCCGTCGCGGCCATCGCCTTCCTTCTCGCCGCGCTCGTCTGGGGGCTCCAGAGCGGCCGCTCGCCCTTCGCGCCGATCGGCGTCGCCCTCGCCGCCTGGATCGCCTTCGGCGTCGCCGCCGAACTCGCTGAGAGGGCGAAAGTAGGCCGCGCGCCGCTCGGCGAGAGCGCGCGGCGCCTCTTCAATCTGCCGCGGGCGGATTGGGGCAAGTCGATAGCCCATATGGGCTTCGCCTTCACCATCTTCGGCATCGCCGCCGTCAGCGCGTGGGAGAGCGAGGACATCCGCCTCGCCGCCCCGGGCGACCGGATCGAGATATCCGGCTACGAGATCGTCTTCGAAGGCGTGCGCCCGCACCAGGGACCGAATTACCAGGCCGATATCGGCAAGTTCACCGTCTACAAGGGCGGCGCGGTCGACACCGTCGTCTATCCCGAAAAGCGGTTCTACCCGGTGCAGCAGACCCCGACGACCGAAGCCGGCATCGACAGCGGGCTGACGCGCGACATCTACGTCGTCCTCGGAGACCCGGCCAATGGCGGCGCGCAATGGGCCGTCCGCTCCTATGTGAAGCCCTTCGCCAACTGGATCTGGCTCGGCGCGCTGGTGATGGCGCTCGGCGGGCTCGTCAGCCTCACCGACCGGCGCTACCGCGTCGGTCTCGCGGCGAAGGCGAAGGGGCGGGCCGCTGCGCCCGCCGGCGCGGTTCCGGCCGAATGATGCTCCGCTCGCTTCTCCTCTCGCTGGCGCTTGTCGCCGCCGCCCCCGCCTTCGCCGTGCAGCCGGACGAGATGCTGGCCGATCCCGCGCTCGAGGCGCGGGCGCGGGACATCTCGAAGGAGCTTCGCTGCCTCGTCTGCCGCAACGAGAACATCGACGATTCCCACGCCGCGCTGGCGAAGGACCTCCGCGTCCTCGTCCGCGAGCGGCTGACCGCGGGCGACAGCGACGAGGAAGCCGTCGCCTATATCGTCGACCACTATGGCGAGTTCGTCCTCCTGCGACCGACGGTGCGGGGCGCGAACCTCGTCATCTGGCTCGCCGGCCCGGCCCTCCTGATCCTCGGCGGCGTCGCGGCCTTCCTCTGGGTCCGCCAGCGGGGCCGGGAGGGGCCGGCGGAGGCCCCGGCGGCGCTCTCCGACGCCGAACGCGCCCGCCTGTCAGAGATCACC
>CALFYQ010000097.1 GCA_937952085.1 uncultured Paracoccaceae bacterium
GCCAGCGCGAACTTCACCGCCTGCTGGCCGACCACCGCAGCGAGATAGATCAGCCCGACGACGAGAAGAACGTCGAGGTTCCCCGCCGTGATCCCGTCGTCGATCATCCGCCGCTGCAGGTCGATCGGCGCGAGCGCGAGGAGCGTCGCGAGAAGCGCTAGCCCGAAGGCCGCCGCCTGCGCCCGCCCGGTCATCCGCCAGACGAAGACGGCGAGGGACGAGGCCGGGCTGTCGTCCCCGGTCCGCTCGACGCGGCGCGGCCGGATTCGCGGCAGAGCGCGAAGGGCGGCCGACCCGTTCCGCCGCCTCAGCTTTGCCGCCCGGCCTCGAGCGCGGCGAGACGGGCGGCCAGCGCCTCGTTCTCCTCGCGCGCCTTGATCGCCATCTCGCGCACCGCCTCGAACTCCTCGCGGGTGACGAGGTTCATGTCGGCGAGAAGCCGCTCCGCCCGCTGGCGAAAGGCCGTCTCCGCCTCGTTCCGCACGCCCTGCGCGACACCGGCCGCGTTGGTCATGAGCTGGGCGAGATCGTCGAGGATGCGGTTGCGCCCCTGCATGGCGGCCTCCTTCTGCTATCCTGCCGGATATGTAGCGGCGAGGGCGCCGCGGCAAGCCGCCTTGACCTCGGCCCGGCCCGGCCCCATGCCCCGGCGATGACCTTCGTGATCCCCTTCCCGGCGATCGACCCCGTCCTCGTGACGGTCCCGCTCGGCTTCGCGGAGCTGCCGATCCGCTGGTACGCGCTGGCCTATCTCTTCGGCCTTCTCGGCGGGCTCTTCATCACCCGCCGGCTGATGGCGCGCCCCGCGCTCTGGTCGGAGAACCGCCCGCCGCTGACGCCGGAGCAGGTCGAGGCGCTTCTCACCTGGATGGTGATCGGGGTGATCCTCGGCGGCCGGCTCGGCTTCGTGCTCTTCTACCAGCCGGGCTATTACCTCTCCCACCCGGCGGAGATCCTGCAGGTCTGGTCCGGCGGCATGTCGTTCCACGGCGGCTTTCTCGGGGTGATCGCGGCGGTGACGATCTTCTGCCGGCTGAACCGCGCGCCGCTCCTCTCGGTTGGCGACGCGGTGGCCTTCGCCACGCCCCCCGGCCTGATGCTCGGCCGCCTCGCCAACTTCATCAACGGGGAGCTCTGGGGAAGGCCTACGGACGTTCCCTGGGCGATGGTCTTCCCGAATGGCGGACCGCTGCCCAGGCACCCGTCGCAGCTCTACGAGGCGGGGCTCGAAGGGCTGCTCCTCTTTCTCCTGATGCTCCTCGCCCTTCGCGCCGGCTGGACGAAACGGCCCGGCCGGCTCGTCGGCCTCTTTCTCCTCGGCTACGGACTCGCCCGCGCCTTCGTGGAGAGGTTCCGGGAGGCCGACGCGCAGTACCTCTCGCCGGAGAACCCGCACGGCCACGTCATCCGCTTCACCGCGGAATGGGGCCTGACGATGGGGCAGTCCCTCTCCCTGCCGATGGCGGCGTTAGGCCTCGCGCTCATCCTCCTCGCGCGGAAGCGATGAACCCGGTCGAGGCGCTGGTCCGGGCCGAGATCGCCGCCTCGGGGCCGATGTCCCTCCATGACTACATGGCGCTCTGCCTCGGCCATCCCGAACACGGCTACTACATCCGGCGGGACCCGCTCGGCGCGGCCGGCGATTTCACCACCGCCCCCGAAATCTCCCAGATGTTCGGGGAGCTG
>CALFYQ010000098.1 GCA_937952085.1 uncultured Paracoccaceae bacterium
CTGGCTCGCCGCCGGCGCCCCGCCCTGCGCGCCGCTCCCGCCCGAACCCGACCCGAAACCCGACGCCTGACCCGCCCACACCCAGCGTGCCCCTGCCGCACGCTCCGGGTTAACGGCGCCCCCGAGCGCGCATCCGGCGCACGCGTTAACTTCTTGCCCGAACAGCGCGCTGAGGGGCGCGGACGACCCAGGGCGGGCGCCATGACGGTTGGGCGGCCGTGCTTGATGGCGCCGCCCCGGACGACCGCCGCTCGACTTGAAACGGCGGAGGGCGCCCGACCCCGGGATGGGTCGGCCGCGGCCCGTGCTGGCCGCACGGGCCAAGGGGGGAGCGCGGCGCGGCGGCTCGGCCCGCCCGCTACACCGCCCCCCGCTGATAGGGGGTCGAGCCGAACCGGGCGCGGTAGCATTTCGAGAAGTGCGAGGGGCTGGTGAAGCCGCAGGCGAGCGCCACGTTGATCACGCTCATCTCGGTCTGGCGGAGCAGCTCGCGGGCCCGGTTGAGCCGCATCTCCATCCGGTATTTCTTCGGCGAGCAGTTGAGGTGCCGGCCGAAAAGCCGTTCGAGCTGCCGCGGCGAGAGGCCGACGCGGGCGGCGACGTCGGCCGTCCGCAAGGGCTCGTCCAGTTCGCTCTCGATGATCTCCACCGCCTTCGCAAGCCGTTGGTTCCGCACGCCGATCCGGCTGTTGGCGCTGAACCTCTGGCCCTCGCCCTCGGCGCGCGGCGAGGTGTAGACGAGGCTCTCCGCCGTCCGCCGCGCGATCTCCACGCCATGCGCGTCCTCGATCAGGCGGAGCACGAGGTCGGTCGCCGCCGTGCCGCCGGAGGAGGAGACATAGCGCCCGTCGATGACGAAGACCGAAGGGTCGAGGTCGATCTCCGGGTGATCCTCCATGAAGGCGTCGTGATAGCCCCAGTGGAGCGCGCAGGAGCGCCCGTCGAGCAGCCCCGCCTCCGCCAGCACGTAGGAGCCGCAGCAGATCGCGCCGATCCGCCCGGCGCCGAGGCGGGCGTGGCGGCGGAGCCAGGCCTTGATCGCCGGCGTCGCGTGCTTCTTGGCGTTGAGGCCGGCGACGACGAAGACCATCGCGTCCGGCCGGTCCTCCAGCCCCATGTCCGCCTTGGTGACGGTGCCGTTGGAGCAGCGCGCCTCGACGCCGTTCTCCGCCGCGATCCGCCAGCAATAGAGCTCCCGCTCCGCCGTCAGGTTGGCGATCCGGAACGGCTCCAGCGCGCAGGCGAACGCCATGTGCGAGAAGTTCTCGCACAACAAGAACACGATCTCCTGCGGCCCGTCGCCCATCGCCGATCCCAGCGCGCGGTTCGAATCGCGCCGAAGCGCGAACTACACGATTTCGCGCGGAGAGCGGCAAGGGGCCCTCGGGAGCCTATATCGGAGCGGAACGGAGCCGTTGAATGAACCGCCGCGCCTTTCTCGCCGGAACGCTCGCCTTCGCCGCCGGGCCCGCCCTCGCCGCGCCCTCGGCGGAGCTGATCGATCCGCGCTGGTCCCGCTTCGGCGAGGCCGGGCCGCCGGAGGCGGGCCCCTGGGCCGCGTTCCTCGGCCGCTGGCGGCGGGCCGGAGCGGACGGCGTAGCCCGCGTCGACTACGAAGGCGCGAAGGCCGCCGGCGCCGATGGCCCGCTCCGCGCCTGGCTCGACAGTCTCCAGAAGGTCGACCCCGCCACGCTTTCGCGGGACGCCGCCTTCGGCTTCTGGGTCGATCTCTACAACGCCGGCACGGTCGCGCTGGTGGTCGAAGCCTGGCCGCTCGCCTCGATCCGGGAGATCGAGGGCGGCCTCTTCAATTCCGGG
>CALFYQ010000099.1 GCA_937952085.1 uncultured Paracoccaceae bacterium
CGCGGACGTTCTGCAGGATCGTGGCGAAAAGGTCCTCCTGCATCCGCCCCTCGCGCACGATGCGGACGGGAGGGATGCGCAGCCCCTCCTGGAAGACTTCGACCGCGTGGGGGGAATAGCCGCCGGCCGCGCCGCCGCCGACATCGACATGGTGGATCAGCACGCAGGTGATGGCGATGCGTCGGCCGCCCTCGAAGACCGGCTTGAAGGCGATGAAATCGGGCAGGTGCTGGCCGCCGCAATAGGGATCGTTGGTCGCGATCACGTCGCCCTCGCGCCAGTCGGCGAGGGGGATATGGTCCGCCACGACTCGTTCGAGGCAGAGCTGCATCGAATTGAGGTGCACCGGCATCCGCGCCGCCTGCGCCACGTTCCGCCCCTCTGCGTCGAATACGGCGGTGGAATAGTCCAGCAGCTCCCGCACGGTGGTCGAGCGTGAGGTGCGCCAGACCGTGACCGACATCTCCTCCGCCGCCGAGACGAGCGCAGCGGCGACGATTTCAAGGAGGACGGGGTCGACGCGGCTCATGCGCTCCTCCTCGCGGTCATGTCGCCCGTTTCGGCGACCGTCAGGGTCCAGCCGCCGGGGATCAAGAGGGTGGTGTATTCCTGCTCTACTATGGCGGGGCCCTCCAGTTCCGCGCCGGCGGCGAGGGAAGACTGGCGATGCACCGGCGTCTCCCGCCAGCCGCCATCGACATGGACGCGCCGGCAAGCCGGCGCCGCGGGCGCCGGCGTCAAGGAGGCGGTTGGCGCCCGGTCGCCGGTCTCCAGCGCGCCGATCGCGGCGAGGCGGAGGGTCACCAACTCCACCGCCTCCTCCGGGTCGTCGAAGGAGAAGCGCTGGCGGTGGCTCTCCTCGAACCGCTCGCGAAGGGTTCCGAGCGTCGTGGCGTCGAGCGGCCCCTCGGGGACCGGGATCATCAATTCGAAGGCCTGCCCGGCATAGCGGAGATCGGCGGTCAGCAGCAGCCGCCGGCGCTCTTGCGGGATGCGGTCCGCGTCGAGCAGCGCGGCGCCTCGGGCTAGAAGTTCCTTGGCCATGGCGTTGAGGGCGGGAAGGATGTCAGGCGTCAGCCCGAGGATCTCGGTCCGCGACAGGTCGTGGCGGATGTCGGAGAAGAGGATGCCGTGGGCCGAGAAGGTCGAGGGGTCTCGCGGGAAGATCACCCGCGTCACGCCCAGTTCCTCCGCCACCTCGCAGGCGTGGAGACCGCCCGCGCCGCCGAAGCTCATCAGCGCGAAATCCCGCGGGTCGAGGCCCTTGGCGAAGAGCGCGAACTTGATCGAGGCCGCCAGCTTGGCGTTCACCACCGCCAGGATCCCCGTCGCCGCCCGGTCCGGGGTGAGGCCGAGCGGCGTCTCGATCCGGTCGCGCAGCGCCGCGCGTGCGCCCTCCAGATCGAGTGCGAAACGCCCTCCGAGAAAGGTCGCCGGGTCCAGCCGCCCGAGGATCAGGTTGACGTCGGTCACGGTCGGCTCGGTCCCGCCGCGGCCGTAGCAGACCGGCCCCGGAACGGCGCCCGCGCTCCGCGGCCCGACCTGCAGCCGCCCCGACGCGTCGAGATGCGCGATGGAGCCGCCGCCCGCGCCGATCGTGTGCATCTCGACCATCGGCACCCGCACCGGCAGGCCGTCGATCTCGCCCTGCGTCACCACCGCCCGCGCGCCGCCCGAGACGACTGAAACGTCGTAGCTCGTGCCCCCCATGTCGACGCCCACGACATCCGGCGCGCCGAGGCTGCGCGCCAGTTTCTGCGCCGCCAGCACCCCGCCCGAAGGCCCGGAGAGCAGCAATTTCACCGGCGCCCGCGCCGCGGCGTCGAGCCCGATGGCCCCGCCGTTCGACTGGATCAGGTAGATCGGCGCGCCGATTCCCGCCGCCGCCAGCCGCGCGCGCAACGCCTCGACATAGCGGGACATGACCGGGACGAGGAGCGCGTTCAGCACCGTGGTCGCGGTGCGCTCGAACTCGCGGATCTCGGGCGAGACCTCGTGGCTGCAGGAAACCGCCATCTCCGGGCAGCGGGCCTTCAGGCGCTCCCGAACCGCGATCTCGTGCTCGGGGTTGGCGAAGGCGTTGAGGAGGCAGATCGCCGTCGCGGCCGCGCCCGAAGCGGCGACCTTGCCGATCGCCTCGTCCAGCGCCGCCGGGTCCATCGGCCGGACTTCCTCGCCGCCCGCGCCAATCCGGCCGGGCGCGCCGAAGCGGCGTCGGCGGGGAACGAGCGGCGTGCGGTCGGGGCCCTTCAGCGCATAGATGTCGGTGCGGGCGTGGCGGCCGATCTCGAGAACGTCCTCGAAGCCCGCGGTGGTGATGAGCGCGCCGGCGGGCAGGTCCCGGGTCAGCACCGCGTTGGTGGCGATGGTGGTGCCGTGCAGGATCAGGCCGATATCCGACATCGCGAAGCCGAAGCGGCGGGCGGCCTCGGCGATGGCTTCGGTGAGGCCGCGGGCCGGGTCGTCGGGGGTGGTCGGCGACTTCAGGCTGCGCGCCTCGCCGCCTTCGGCGTCACGGAATTCGAGATCGGTGAAGGTGCCGCCGATATCGACGGCGATGGTGATCGGCATGGCTCTCGGCGGTTCGGGGTTCCGTCGTCGCAGGAACCGTCGCAAGCATTCCGAATAAGTTCAAATCGCAAATTTCTTGGTCGAGTGAACAAGGATTCTTATCGGCCGGCGGCGCGATTGCGTGCCCCTCAGTCCTCGCGCCGCCGCTCGGCGACCTCGAGCGCGAGGCGCCCCGCGGTCTCGACCACGTGGTTCTTCGGGTCGCCGATATAGGAGGCCGAGAATTGCAGCGGCGCCGGGGTCCAGCCCGGATCGAACCGGCGGAGGAGGCCCCGCGCCTCGAGGTCCCGGCCCAGCGCCTTCGGCAGCGCGGCGACGCCGAGCCCCGCCTCGACCAGCCGGAAACAGGCCGAGAGCGATGAGGAGGAGAAGATCTGCACCCCCGCGCCCACCCGCTCGTAAAGCGCCCGGCGCAACTCGCGATGGGGCCGCGTGTTGCGAGCGTAGGTGATGACGGGCCGGGTGGCGATCAGCGCCGCGTCGTCTCCGCCGGGGCTTTCCGTTCCCGCCGCGACATACCAGGCGAGTTCGAAGCCCGGCAGCACGACATTGGCGACGGAGGCCTCCGAGATCGGCCCGAGCAGCACCGCGAGATCGATTTCCCGTTCGAGAAGCTGCGCGCGAAGGTTCGAGGAGACATCCACGTGGATCTCGATCTCGACCCGGCTGAACGTGCGGTGGAGCGCCGCGACGAAGTCCGGCAGCCAGGACTGCGCCACCGTCTCGGCCACGCCGAGGCGAAGCTGCCGCTCGATCCCCTCCGGCGCGATGATGGTGGCGGCGACCTGCTCGCTCAGCGTCTCGAACTGCTCCGCATAGCGGATCAGCATCTCGCCGCGCTTGGTGAGCGCAAGCCCCCCGGCCTTCCGCTCGAAAAGCGCGACGCCGAGCGAATCCTCCAGCGCCTTGATCCGCGCGCTCACCGCAGGCTGGGTCAGCCGGAGGCTCTGCGCCGCCCGGCGGACGCCGCGTAGACGCACGACCTCAAGGAAGGTGCGCAACTGTTCGATATTGAGGCGGCTCATAAGGGCCGATGGTCGGGGGCGGCGCGGAGGGCGTCAATCCGCGGCGTTGCGGAGCCAGCTTCGGGAAGGCCCGCTCGGGCGTCGCGAGCGATCTCGCATCTCGGCAACCGAACCGTCGCGGTTCACGCCAATCCGAACCGTAGGTCTCCCGCATATACGGGCCTCCGGAACCGAGAAGCGGCGCGGCCTCCACGAATGCCGAGACGCCGGTTCCGGCCGGAACCTGGCGGCTCGCCGCGGCTGTGGCCTGACAGCCGCCGGACCAGGTTGGCGGGACGCCGTAGCCGGGCGCGTAGTCTCCGGCCGCCGCGAACCTGCCCACCGCCTTCGCCCCCACTTTCAGGCTGCGCGACGCCGCGCCGGCCGGGCGATCGAACCCGACCGGATCGTAGATCGGAACATCGTCCGTGAAGAGCCCCTGCTTGACGATCGATATCATCGCGCCCGAGCCGATCTCCTCGACCGTGCTTCCGCCCGCAAGTTGGAGATAGGCGGCGGCGCTGTCGGGATGCGCGCGCATTTTCTGCGCCGTGAAAGGGGACGCCATGGCGAGGGCGTGACTGAGCGCAAGGCGGCGCGGCGCAGTCATGTCGCCGGCTCACTGACCGAGCGAGGGCGGCGAGGGCGGACGGATCGCGAAAGCCGTCTAGATCGACCCGCCATCCCGGCCCGCAGGCCGAAGCCGCCGGGCGATCCGCAGAGACGGGACAGCCCGGACGCAACGAGCCCGAGCGATGCGCCCGGCCGTCCCCCGCGCCAAACGTGATCCCGTCGATGGGCGCGAGGGTGGGCGCGAGGCGGCTGCGCGTTCTGTCGGTCAACCGCCGAAAGCCGAACGCGAACGGGCCGCCAGCGCCCGCGGAACGAGAAGCGCGAGCGTATGGCCAGCTCGGCCCCGAGCCGCGCGCGGATTACGCCGCGCGCCCTTCGGACCGCCGGAGCGACGATGCGAAAATCGAGCGGAAGAAGGCGCTGGCGTCGGCAAACCGGCCCCGAGGCTTCCGCGCCATGCTGCGGCGGGAGGGGCTCCTCATGAACCGCAAACGGACCTGGCGGCGCAATGCCGAGCCGGGGTTGCAGGTCAGGACGAGGACGCGGGGTGCCCCCGCCGCGGCGCGACCGGGCCCGGTCGATGCGCCGAAGCCTCCGAGCCAGAGCCGGCGCCGGCCGGGGGAGATCGCCTTCGGCGACCGCCCAGAGGGGACCAGCCGGGCGAACGGACCGGCGCGCGCCTGCGCCTCATCGACCGAGGGCAGCCGGTTCGGCATGTTCGCGGCGCGCGCAAGCCGGCGGCGCGACGCCGCTCTCCGTCGAGCGCCGCAACGGTGGAGGGCCCGAACCTCCACAGGTTCCGTTCGCGCCGCCACCCCCGCGAGGAGATCGATCGTCGGCGCTCCCGCCACTAGGCCGGGCGCCTCCATGCGACGCTCGAGTAACTCTCACCGATGAGGTTGCGGAACGCCATCGCCGCGTCGGCGTTCGAGACGGATGCAGTCTCCACCCATGCGTTAGACACACAATTCCCATTGGAGACATCCAGAGCGTCGCGGCCCCGATTATGAGGAAAGGTCAGGCCGCGTTTTTGACTTTGCAGCTCGCCGGGCTCTATTCTGCCTGAAACGCTTCCTTCCAGCATGATTGATCCGCGGCGCAGCCGTCGGGTTTCGCTGGGCCATTCTATATGGAGGACAACATGAACTTTGCTCGAGCGCTCTCGGCGGCGGCATTCTCCCTGGCGGCGGGTTCTGTTTCAGCTGCGGAGCTTTCCATCGTTTCCGGCGCGATCGGACGCGACATCGAGACGCTCCGCGCCAATCTCGACCGCTTCGAAGAAGCGACGGGCCACAAGGTTTCGATCGTCGAGATGCCCTCGTCCACGACCGACCAGTTCGCGCAGTACCGGCTGTGGCTCTCCGCCGGCAACGAGGACATCGACGTCTATCGGACCGACGTGATCTGGGCCCCTCAGCTCGCCGACCATCTGGTCGATCTATCGGAGGCGGCCGGGGAGGAGGCGAAGGCGCATTTCGCATCGATCATCCAGTCCCAGACCGTGGATGGCCGGTTGGTCGCGTTGCCGTTCTACGCCGACGCGCCGGCGCTCTATTACCGGAGCGACCTTCTTCAGGAATACGGGCTGGAGCCCCCCGAGACATGGGCGGCGCTCGAGGCGGCGGCGAAGACGATTCAGGAGGGCGAGCGCGCCAAGGGCGCAGCCGACTTCCACGGCTTCGTGTTCCAGGCGGCCGCCTATGAGGGGCTCACCTGCGATGCGCTAGAATGGGTGAAGTCGAACGGCGGCGGCCAGATCGTCGAGCCGGACGGCACGATTTCCATCAACAACCCCAAGGCGGCGGAGGCGCTCGACATGGCGGCTTCCTGGATCGGGACGATCGCCCCCGAGGGCGTGCTCGGCTACAAGGAGGAGGAGAGCCGCGGCGTCTGGCAGACCGGCAAGGCCGCCTTCATGCGGAACTGGCCTTACGCCTACGCGCTCTCGAACGGCGACGACAGCGCGGTGAAGGGCAAGTTCGCGGTTGCGCCGCTCCCCTCCGGCGAGGCGGGCCAGGCGGCCGCGCTCGGCGGCTGGAACCTCGCCGTCTCGAAGTACTCGGATGAACCCGAAGCGGCCATCGAACTGGTGAAGTTCCTTACCGGGCCCGAAGCGCAGAAACTCCGCGCCGTGCAGAACTCCTCGCTGCCGACCCGGCCGGCGCTCTACGACGACCCGGAGATCGTCGCGGCGCAGCCGATCATCCCGCAGTGGAAGGAGATCTTCATGTCGGCGGCGCCGCGTCCCTCCGCCCCCACCAAGGGAGACTACAACGAGGTCTCCAAGCTCTTCTGGGACGCCGCGCACGCCACGCTCTCGGGCGAAGGCTCCGCCGAGCAGAACCTCGCCCGGCTCGAGGCGCGGCTGAAGCGGCTGAAGGGCGGCGGCTGGGATTGACCGGGCGGCGCGCGGCGCGTGGCGGCGACAGGGCCGAGCGGATTTCGGGCGCGGCGGCTCAGGTCCGCTGCGATCTTTCTTGCGCCGATGCTGGCGGCGCTCGCCTTCGTGGCGGGTTGGCCGCTGGCGCGGACGATCTGGTTCGGGTTCACCGACGCCTCGCTTGGCTCCCTCGCGGACGCCGAGTGGGTGGGTTTCGCCAACTATCTGGAATGGTTCGACTATGGCGACGGAGAGGGTGAGTGGTTCGGCCTCCTCGCCGACGCCGCCTGGTGGGAGGCGGTGCGCAACACGCTGTTCTTCGCCCTGGTCACCGTCTCCATCGAGACGGCGCTCGGCATGGTGGTGGCGCTTGTCCTCAACGCGAGGTTTCCGCTCCGCGGTCTCGTGCGCGCCGGCGTGCTCGTTCCCTGGGCGATCCCGACCATCGTTTCCGCCAAGATGTGGGCCTGGATGCTGAACGACCAGTTCGGCATCATCAACGATCTCGGTGTCCGGCTCGGGCTCCTCGCCGCGCCGGTCGCATGGGTCGCCTCGGCCGACACGGCGCTCATCGCGGTGATGATCGTCGACATCTGGAAGACGACGCCGTTCATGGCGCTGCTGATCCTCGCCGGGCTGCAGATGATCCCGGAGGACATCTACGAGGCGGCGCGGATCGACGGGGTCAACCCGCTTCTCGTCTTCTGGAAGGTGACATTGCCGCTCGTCGCGCCGGCGATCCTCGTCGCGATCGTCTTTCGCGCGCTCGATGCGCTCCGGGTGTTCGACATCGTATATGTGCTTACGCCGAACAACGCGTCGACCACGACGATGTCCGTCTTCGCGCAGCAGAACCTTTTCCAGTTCGATCAGTTCGCCTACGGCTCGGCCGCCTCGACGGCGCTCTTTCTCGTCATCGGCCTCGTCACGCTCGGCTATCTCCGGCTCGCGCGGCTGGATCTCGGGAACTGAGCGATGCGGCGCGCGGTCGGGCTGGCGAAGCGGATCGGGTTCTGGGCGCTTGTCGCGCTCATCCTCTTCGTGTCGCTCTTCCCGTTCTACTATGCGATCCTGACCTCGCTGGAGACGGGGACGGCGATCTTCGAGCCGAACTATTTCCCCGAGGTCTTCGACTTGCGGAACTATGCGCAGGTTCTGGGGCAGGGGAGCTTTCCGCGGAACGTGCTGAACTCGATCCTTGTCGCGACAGCGACGGTGGCGATTTCGCTCTTTCTCGGCGTCACGGCCGCCTTCGCGCTCGCGCGCATCCCGTTCCGGGGGCGGAAGCTGCTCCTCCTGACGGTGCTTTCGGTTTCGATGTTCCCGCAGATCGCGGTTCTTGCGGGGCTGTTCGAGATGATGCGCTTTCTCGGCCTCTACAACACGCTTGGCAGCCTGATCCTCAGCTACCTCATCTTCACGCTGCCGTTCACGGTCTGGGTGCTCACAACCTTCATGCGGGACCTGCCGATCGAGATCGAGGAAGCGGCGATCGTCGACGGCGCCGGGCCGTGGGACATCGTTCGCCGGGTCTTCCTGCCGCTGATGGGCCCGGCGCTGGCGGCGACGGGGCTTCTGGCCTTCATCCAGGCTTGGAACGAGTTTCTCTTCGCGCTCACCTTCGTCGCCAGCAACGAGACGCGAACCGTGCCCGTGGCCATCGCGCTCATTTCCGGCGCGTCGTCGCAGGAGACGCCCTGGGGGCCGATCATGGCGGCTTCGGTGATCGTCACGGCGCCGCTGATCGTCCTGGTGATGATCTTCCAGCGCCGGATCGCAGCCGGGCTGACGACCGGCGGCGTCAAGGGATAGGAAAGCCATGACGGACGTGACCCTCGATGGCGTGAGCAAGCGCTTCGGCGGAACGGAGGTGATCCGCGGCGTCGATCTCGAGATCGCGAAGGGCGAGTTCGTCGTCGTGGTGGGGCCTTCGGGCTGCGGAAAATCGACCCTTCTGCGTCTCATCGCGGGGCTGGAGGAGATCAGCGCCGGTGAACTCCGCTTTGGCGGCGCGCGGATGAACGAGTTGCCTCCGGCGGAGCGCGGCATCGCCATGGTGTTCCAGTCCTACGCTCTCTATCCGCACATGACGGTGTTCGAGAACATGGCTTTCGGCCTCCGCCTCGCGAAGGCCGGCAAGGCGGCGATCCGCGAGAAGGTGGAGGCGGCGGCGCGGATGCTCTCGCTCGAGGGCCTGCTGGACCGCCTGCCCAAGCAGCTCTCCGGCGGCCAGCGCCAGCGCGTCGCCATCGGCCGCGCCATCGTTCGCGACCCACGCGTCTTTCTCTTCGACGAGCCGCTCTCCAATCTGGACGCGGCCCTCCGGGCCCGAACGCGTGTCGAGATCGCGGGCCTTCACGAGCGCATGGCGGGCGTGACGATGATCTACGTCACGCACGACCAGGTGGAGGCGATGACGCTGGCGGACCGCATCGTCCTCCTTCGCGACGGCAGGGTCGAGCAGGTCGGCGCGCCGCTGGAGTTGTATGACCGCCCCGCCACCCGCTTCGTCGCGGAGTTCATCGGCGCGCCGGCGATGAATCTTCTCAAAGCCGAAACGCGGGGCGGCGAGGTGCGCCCGATTGGCGGCGCTCCGTTGTCCTTCGCCTCGCCGACCGGCGCGAACGCGGTCGAGATCGGCGTTCGGCCCGAGGATCTGATTCTGACTCGGGGAGATGAGCCGGCCCTCTTCGAAGGACGGGTCGCGATGGTCGAAATGCTTGGGGAAACCCAGCTCGCCCACCTGTCGCTGGACAGCGGAGACGCGCTCGTCGTGAAGCTCGGCCGAGACGCCAGAGTGCGGCGGGGCGACCGCCTCAAGGTTTCAGCGCGCCCGGATCGGCTCCATTTCTTCGACGCGGCCGGAAATGCGATACCGGCGCCGGATCGCTGAAGCGTGGCGCGCCGGTTGCCGACGGACCGCCTGCAATCACTCCCCCCATCAACCTCAACGGGCTCACGCCCGAAGATTTTGGAAACCGGTCGGAAAGGGACCTCGCCGATCACAGCGCCGGCTCCTGATCGGGGGTGGCCCGGGGCTGGGTCGGCGCCCTTTGAAATTGGACCAGGACCGTCAGCTGGCTCCACTTCGTCGGGCGCCACCGGCGTCGCCATTTGGTGCGACGGGCCGAAGCGCGATCATGCTTGCAAGCCGCGCAGCTTGCCGAGTGGCCGATGCCCGCCATGTGGGAGCCCAAATGACTTTCGGGCGGTCTCGGCCGCGGCGAGGTCGAGCCCGATCTCTTCGGCGGCTCCGGCTCGGCGCAGATCGCGGCGGAAACGACTGGCCGCCGAGCCCGGCTGGTGGAGCTCGATCTGGATCATCCGCACGAGGCCGTCATCGAGGCGGAGACCGGCCGGACCGAGCGCATGCCTGA
>CALFYQ010000100.1 GCA_937952085.1 uncultured Paracoccaceae bacterium
GGGGTGTGATGGTCAAGAACTTTCTTGACGAAGTGTGGCGGCTCGAACCCGGCCGCCCCTCTGAGCAATTCTACGATGCGTGGGCGGAAACTTACGACGAAGACCTCGCCGAGGTCGGCTACGTCGCGCCGATGCGCTGCGCGCAGGCGCTGGCCGCGGCGGCGACGGCGCGGGACCGCGCCATTCTCGACCTTGGCTGCGGCACCGGCCTCTCCGGCGTCGCGCTCCGCGCCGTCGGCTTCACGCTGATCGACGGCTGGGACCCTTCGGCGGAGATGCTGCGCCATGCGGAGGCGCGGAACGCCTATCGCGTGCTCCGGCAGATCGAGCCGGACCGGCCGCTCACCGGGGCGATCGGCGTTTATGCGGCCATCGTCGCGGCGGGCGCGATATGCCCCGGCCATGCGCCGCCCACTGCGATCGGCGAATGCCTCTCGCTGCTTCCAAAGGGCGGGTTCCTCGTCTTCTCGCTGAACGAACGGGCGCTGGCTGACGGCTCCTACATCGCAGAGACGGAAGCCGCGATCGACGCCGGGAAGGCGCGGCTCGTGAGCCGCACATCCGGCCCCTATATCGAAACGATCGGCATGGGCGCCGACATTCTGGTGCTGGAAAAGCTCTGAGCCGCGCCGCAGCTCGAACGACGCATCAGCCCTCGGCCGCCTCCCGACGCGCCTCCAGCTCCAGCCACTCGTCCTCGGCCGCCGAAAGCGCCGCCTGGCGCTCGGCCAGCGCCTCGCCGGCCTTCGCGAACTTTGCCGGCTCCTTCGCGTAAAGTTCCGGATCTGCGAGGAACTCCTCGATCTTGGCGATCTCGGCCGTCAGCCGGTCGATCTCCCCCGGCAGCGCGGAAAGCCGGTGCGTCTCCCTGAAGCCGAGCTTTTGCGCCCGCGGCGCCGGCGCGCGCTCCGCCTTCGGCGCGGGCGCGGGCTTCGGCGCGGCGGCTGCGGCGACCGTTTCGCCCCGCTGCGCCCGGTAGTCGGACCAGCCGCCGGCATATTCCACCGCCCGCCCGTCGCCTTCGAGCGCGACGGTCGAGGTCGCCACCCGGTCGAGGAAGTCCCGGTCGTGGCTGACGATCAGCGCCGTGCCCTCGTAATCGGCCAGAAGCTCCTCGAGGAGGTCCAGCGTCTCCACATCGAGATCGTTGGTCGGCTCGTCGAGGACGAGGAGGTTCGATTCCCGCGCCATCATCTTGGCGAGAAGGAGCCGCGCCCGCTCGCCGCCCGAAAGCGCCGAGACGGGCTGGCGCGCCTGCCCCTCGTCGAAGAGGAAGGATTTCAGATACCCGACCACGTGCTGCGGCCGGCCCCGCACCATCACCTGGTCCGACCGTTCCTTCGGGCCGCGAAGGTCGCCCTCGGTCAGCGTCTCCCAAAGCGTCTTGTCCGGGTCGAGATCGGCGCGGGACTGGTCGATCCGCGCGATGACGAGGTTCGAGCCGAGCCGCACGCGCCCCTCGTCGGGCTCCATCGCGCCGGTGAGGATGTTGAGGAGCGTGGTCTTCCCCGCGCCGTTCGGGCCGACCAGCGCCACCCGGTCCCCCCGCGCGATGCGGGTGGAGAATGGGCGGATCACCTCCCGCGCGCCGAACCGCTTGGCGACGCCGACCGCCTCGATCACCAGCTTGCCGGAAACCGGCCCGGCGGAAAGCGCCATCGCCGCCCGCCCGGTCTCGGCGATCTGCGCCCGCCGCTCGTCGCGGAGCGCCGCGAGCCGGCGGACCCGGCCCTGGTTCCGCGTGCGGCGGGCGGAAATCCCCTCGACCGCCCAGCGCGCCTCGGCCTTGATCAGCCGATCGAGCTTGTGCCGCTGCGCCCGCTCCTCCTCCAGCGTCTTGTCGCGCCAGTCCTCGAATCCGTCGAAGCCGCGGGAGACGCGGCGGCATTCGCCCCGGTCGAGCCAGAGCGTCGCGCGGGAGAGGCGAGAGAGAAACCGCCGGTCGTGGCTGACGAGGACGAAGGCCGCCTCCTCCGTGGCGAGCCGCTCCTCCAGCCATTCGATGGCGGCGATGTCGAGATGGTTGGTCGGCTCGTCGAGCAGCATGAGATCCGGCCCGCCGGCGAGGAGTCGGGCCAGCGCCGCGCGCCGCTTCTCGCCGCCCGAAGCCGTCGCCGGGTCCGCGTCGGCCCGGACGGCGAGCCCGTCCATCGCCATTTCCGCGCGCCAGCGCTCCGTCTCCGGCAGGTCCGCCGCGGCATAGGCGCCAAGCGTCTCGAATCCGGAAAAATCCGGCTCCTGAGAAAGATAGGCGATCTTCTTTCCCGGCCGGACGAAGCGTGCGCCGCGATCCGGCTCGGCGAGGCCCGCCATCACCTTCATCAGCGTCGACTTGCCCGCCCCGTTCCGCCCGACAAGGCAGAGCCGGTCCCCCGGCAGCACCGAGAGCGCGAGATCGTCGAAGATCGTCGCCGGGCCAAAGCCGAGGCCGACGCCGTCGAGCGTGAGGATAGGTGGCTCCGCCATGGTCGGGCTACTCGGCCGCGGCCTCCGCCCGGCTCTTGCCGGCCACGTCCTGCGCCAGCGCCGCGGCCATGAACTGGTCGAGATCGCCGTCAAGCACGCCCTGGGTGTCGGAGGTCTCCACCGAGGTGCGGAGGTCCTTCACCATCTGATAGGGCTGGAGGACATAGGAGCGGATCTGGTTGCCCCAGCCGATATCCGACTTGGCGTCGTGCAGATCCTGGATGATCTGCATCCGCTTCTTCAACTCAAGGTCATAGAGCCTTGATTTGAGGGCCTTCATCGCGATGTCGCGGTTCTGGTGCTGGGACTTTTCCGAACTCGTCACCACGATGCCGGTCGGGTGGTGCGTGATGCGCACCGCGGAGTCGGTGGTGTTGACGTGCTGGCCGCCTGCGCCAGAGGAGCGGAACGTGTCGATGCGGATGTCGTTCGGGTTCACCTCGATCTCGATCGAGTCGTCCACCACCGGATAGACCCAGACCGAAGAGAACGAAGTGTGCCGCCGCGCCGCGCTGTCGAAGGGAGAGATGCGCACCAGCCGGTGCACGCCGCTCTCCGCCTTCAGCCAGCCATAGGCGTTCCGGCCCTTCACGAGATAGGTGGCGGAGCGGATGCCCGCCTCGTCGCCCGCCGTCTGCGCCGTCAGCTCCACCTTGTAGCCGCGCCGCTCGGCCCAGCGGACATACATGCGCGCCAGCATCTGCGCCCAGTCGCAGCTTTCGGTGCCGCCCGCGCCGGCGTTGATTTCGAGATAGGTGTCGTTGCCGTCCGCCTCGCCGTCGAGCAGCGCCTCGAGTTCGGCCTCGCCCGCCTTGGCGCGGAGCTTCGCCAGCGCCGCCTCGGCCTCGGCCACCACCTCGTCGTCGCCCTCCGCCTCGCCGAGCTCGATCAGCTCGCGATTGTCGGAAAGCTCCTGCGCCAGCGCCTGATAGCCGTCGATCTTGTCGGCGAGGGTCTGCCGGTCGCGCATCACCGCCTGGGCGTGGGCCGGGTCGTCCCAGAGCTTCGGGTCCTCGGCCCGGGCGTTCAGCTCGTCGAGACGCCGCTCCGCACTCTCCCAGCCGATCCGCTTGCGCAAGAGCTCAAGCGAGGCCTCGATGGCCTCCACGGTCGAGATCGTTTCCGCGCGCATCGCTCAGCAGTCCTCCGGGTTCGCGCCCCACATAAGGCCGGCGCGGCCGCGGGTCAAAGGCGGGCTCAGTAAAGCCCGCCGCTCTCCAGGTCGCGGTCGAGGTTGCGGGGCGGCTGCGGCCGCGTCGGGGCGAGGTCGGCGCCCGCCTCGGCTCCCCGCTCGGCGCCGTATTCCGCGCCGGTCGCCGCGTCCGTCTCGCCGTCGCCGATCGAGGCGGCGTCGCCGCCGAGCGTGTAGGGAAGGTCGCCGCCGGTGCCGCCGCCGAAGAAGGAGGTGGAGGTGGAAAGATCGCCGATGACCGGCGCGCGTTCGTAGAGGCCCGGCGCCTGGCCGGCGCGGAACGCCTCGCGGATCAGGTTGCCGCCGGCGCCGTCGGGCAGCCGCTCGCCGGTATAGCGGTCCACCATCGCGAACTCGACGCCCTCCGGAACCTCGAAATCGCCGGCCGACATGATCTTCAGCGCCGCTTCCATGAATTCCTGGAAGACGGGCGCGCACATGCCGCCGCCGGTGCCGCCCTTCCCCATCGGCCGCGGGTTGTCGTAGCCGACGAAGCAACCGGCGACGAGGTTCGGGGTGAAGCCGATGAACCAGGCGTCCTTCGCGTCGTTGGTGGTGCCGGTCTTGCCCGCCACCGGGACGCCGAGCGCCGCGAGGCGCGACGCGGTGCCGCGGGTCGCCACGCCCTCCATCATCGAGACGAGCTGATAGGCCGTCACCCGGTCCATGATCCGCTTCGCCACCGGCCGCGGCCAGGGCTCTTCGCCCCCCGGGGTCTCGGAGAGGCAGGCGTCGCATTCGCGGTGGTCGTGCCGATAGATCGTGCGGCCGTAACGGTCCTGCACCCGGTCGACCAGCGTCGGCTCCAGCCGGCGGCCGCCATTGGCGAACATCCCGTAGGCCGCGACCATGCGCCAGAGCGTCGTCTCGCCGGCGCCGAGCGCGTAGGAGAGATGCGCCGGCATGTCGTCATAGACGCCGAAGCGTTCGGCGTAATCCGCCACCACGTCCATGCCGATGTCCTGCGCGAGGCGCACCGTCATCAGGTTGCGGGACATTTCGAGCCCGAGCCGGAGCGGCGAAGGGCCGTAGAACTTGTTGGAATAGTTCTTCGGCTTCCAGTCGCCGCCGGCGAACTCCACCACCACCGGCGCGTCGAGCACGATGGTCGCCGGCGAATAGCCGTTGTCGAGCGCGGCGGCGTAGACGAAGGGCTTGAAGCTCGAACCGGGCTGCCGATAGGCCTGCGTCGCGCGGTCGAACACCGAATGCTCATAGGAGAAGCCGCCCTGGAGCGCGAGGACGCGCCCGGTATGCGGGTCCATCGCCATGAAGGCGCCCTCGATTTCCGGCACCTGCCGAAGCGACCAGCGCTCGAAACCGCCATCGGCCTTCTCGATCCGCTTCACCAGGATCACGTCGCCGACCGCAAGCACGTCTTCCGGCTTCTTCGGCGCGGCGCCGAGCTGCTCGCCCGAAAGCCGCGGCCGCGCCCATTTCATGTCCTCGAAGGGAATGAAATGGCCGTCCTTGTCCTCCTCGACGCCGTCGATCCCGATCCGCGCGCTATTCTGCCCGACCTGGAGGACCACAGCCTTGGACCAGCTGGCGATGTCCGTCGGCGCCGCCGCGCCGGCGAGCGCCGCGCGCCAGCCCGCCTCGTCCTCGGCCGAGATGTTTTCGAGCTTCGCCAGCGGGCCGCGCCAGCCGCCGCGCTCCCGATCCACGCTTTCGAGCTTGCCGCGGAGCGCCTTCGCCGCGGCGGCCTGGAGCCGCTCGTCGATCGTGGCGCGGATGGTGAGGCCGCCGCCGAACAGCTCGTCCCGCCCGAGCTTCGCCTCGAACTGCCGGCGGATCTCGTCGGTGAAATAGGTGTAGTTGGGGATCGGCGGCAGCCGGCTCTCGATCTCGCCGCCGATCACCGTGGCGAGGGGCTCCGCCTTCGCCGCCTCCGCCTCGGCGCGGGTGAGGTGGCCGTTCTGCGCCATCTCCTCCAGCACGTAGTTGCGCCGGGCGATGGCCGCCTTCCGCTGCCGCACCGGGTGATAGGAGGAGGGCGCCTTCGGCAGCGCCGCGAGATAGGCCGCTTCGGCCGGCGTCAGCTCCTCCGGCGTCTTGCCGAAATAGCGCCGCGAGGCCGCCGTCACGCCATAGGCGTTCTGCCCGAGGAAGATCTCGTTGAGATAAAGCTCGAGGATCTGGTCCTTCGACAGCGCGCTCTCGATCCGTGAGGAGAGGATGAACTCCTTGATCTTCCGCTCGACGTCGCTCTCGGAGGTGAGAAGGAAGTTCTTGATCACCTGCTGGGTGATGGTGGAGGCGCCGCGGAGCCGCTCGCCGGAGCGGATGCGGACCACGTTGTCCACCGCCGCCTTGACGATGCCGAGCCCGTCCACGCCCGAATGGGAATAGAAGTTCTTGTCCTCGGCCGAGATGAAGGCGTTCTTCACCAGCGGCGGAATCTCGTCGATCGGCGTGAAGATGCGCCGCTCCTCGGCGAATTCCGCGATCACCTCGCCGGCGCCGGAATAGACTCGGGTCAGCGTGGCGGGGCGATAATTCTCCAGCGCCTGGTAGTTCGGCAGATCCTTGTCATAGATCCACACCACGCCGGCGACGGTGGCGACGCCGGCGATCACCGCAATCGAGGCGGCGCTGAACAGAAAGCCGAGGAAGCGGATCATGGGCCCTTCGAGACGGGCGCGGCTTCGGCCCGCGCGACTCGTCCGCTATATAGCCGGACGCCGCCAGATTTGAGGCCCGATCGCGGATTTTTCGCGGAACTGAGGCGTCAGGGCCGCGCCGCCCCTTCCTCGGCCCAGATCTCGAACGCGCCCGCCACCGCCTCGGCCAGCGCGGTCCGCGCCGTTTCGGAGAGGAGGCGCTCGCGATCCTCCGCGTTGGAGAGAAAGCCGAGTTCGAGGAGCGCCGAGGGAATCTCCGGCGCGCGGAGCACCCGGAACCCCGCCGATTGCAGCGCCCGGCCGGGCAGGAGCGGCGCCACCTCGCCGATCCGCTCGACGAGAAGCGCCGCCAGCCGTCCCGCCCGCGGCTCCGCCCGCCGCAGCGCGAGGTCGACCAGCACCTTCGCCACGTCGCTCTCCGCCGCTTCGGGCGCCTCGGCCCCGAGCGCCTCCCCCGCTTCGTGGCTCGCCGCCAGCTCGGCCGCCTCGGCGTCGGAGGCGGTCTCGGAGAGGAGGTAGATCGAGGCGCCCTCGGCGTCCCCGTTCGCCAGCGAGTCGGCATGGATCGAGAGGAAGGCCGCCGCCCCCGCCGCCCGCGCCCGCGCCACCCGCTCGCGGAGCGAGACGTATTCGTCCCCCTCCCGCGACAGCGCGGCGCGAAGGCCCGGCTTCCGCCCGATGGCGGCGGCGAGTGCCCGCGCATAGTCGAGCGCCACGTCCTTCTCCGCCACCCCGCGGGAGATCGCGCCGGGATCGGCGCCGCCATGGCCGGGGTCGATCATCACCAGGAGCCCCTCGGCCTTCGTCTCCGGCGGCGGGGGCGCGGGCGGGCGCGCCGCCTCGGGCCAGCCGGCGAGCGCGGCGAAGGCGGCCCGCCCCTCCGGCGCGAAGTCGAGGACCAGCCGCGCGCCGCCCGGCGCCGCCTCGGTGAAGGCGCGGGCGATCCGCGCCGGGCGGCGGAGGTCGATCACGATCCGCGCGCCCTCCCGCCCCCGCGCGCCGAAACGGAGCCCGGCGACGAGCCGCGTCGCCGGGTCCGCCGCCACCGGCGCGGTGGGCAGCGCCGCCTCCGGCAGGTCCGCCACCGCGCGCGGCGGGCCGTCGAGGGTGAAGAGCCGGAAATCCGGCCGGTCCGTCAGCAGGATCTCCACCCGCTCGTCGCCCGGCGAATCCGCCGGCGCGGGCCCGACCTTCGCGCCCGTCACCGCGAGCGGCCCCGCTTCCGCGGCGCCGCCGAGCGCGAGCGCCGCGAAGAGCGCCGCGCGAAACCACCGTCCCGGAAAGCCGATACGCGCCATGCGGCGCTCCTAGCACGGCGCCGCGCGGGATGTCCCTGCCCATCCACCCGCCGCCCGGGCAACCAGCCCGGGCAGCGCCCGACCTCCCCCGCGAGGGTTCTTTGGCGATGTCACCTGCCATTCTGCCGTCGTCCGGGGCTTCAGACATAAAGCGCCCGCTACAAGCGGACCGCGCACCCACCCAGGGTCGGGCGCGGCCCTCCGCACGGCGTTCGGCCGCGGCCGCGCGGCGCCAAAAAGCCCCCCTCCGCCCACCCGCGCGCCCGGCGAAAATCCCTTTGGACATTCGGCGGGGCGGCGCATATTGTCGCGAGGCGGCGGAACGGCGCGGATCCCGCGCTCCCGCCTCGCCCACCGCTGAATCTCAGCAGGGCTGCGGGTCGGACGGAGGTCGGAGCCTCCGAAGGCCCGGAACGCCCCCGGCGCCTCGCGCGCCGCCCCGAAACACCCGCGGCCCCGGCCGCGATCAGGTTGAAGACAGATGGATCGGACAACCGCAGAGCGACAGGACGAGAGAGCGGCAAGCGCCGCGCTCCGCCCGCTCCCGGCGCCGATCCCGTCCCTAACAGGAAAGACGGCGCCGCCTGGCGCAACCCCGCGCGGGGCGCCGCCGCAACAGGCTTCATGGCGAAGAAGATGCTCATCGACGCCACGCACCCGGAAGAGACCCGGGTGGTGGTCATGGACGGTTCGAGAATCGACGATTTCGATTTCGAGTCGATCAACAAGCGGCAGCTAGCCGGCAACATCTACCTTGCGAAGGTGACGCGCGTGGAGCCTTCGCTCCAGGCGGCCTTCGTCGAGTATGGCGGGAACCGGCACGGCTTCCTGGCCTTCTCGGAAATCCACCCGGATTACTACCAGATCCCGGTCGCCGACCGGGAGGCGCTGCTCGCCGCCGAGGCGGAGGCCGAGGCCGCCGAGGACGCGGCCGAGGACAAGCGCGACGGCGGCGGCCGCTCCCGCTCCCGCCGCAAGCCCAAGCCGCGCAACAAGAAGGGCGGCGAGGCCAAGGCGGCCGATACGGCCGAGGAGGCGCCGGTCGCGGCCGCGCCCGAGGCTGACGCGCCGGCCATCGAGGCCGAAGCGCCGGCGGCCGAGCCGGAAGCCGAGGCCGACGAGACGCCGAAATCCCCCGACTCGATCGCCGAGGATGCCGGCGCCGAGGGCGGCGAGAGCGTCTCGGAAGACGTGATGGACGCGCCCGCCGACGCCGAAACCGCCGAGGCCGAGATCGAGTCGGTCGGCGCCGAGAAGGTGGAGGACGAGGTCCGCCCCCGCCGCGTCCAGACCCGGCGCTACAAGATCCAGGAAGTCGTCAAGGTCCGGCAGATCATGCTGGTCCAGGTCGTGAAGGAGGAGCGGGGCACCAAGGGCGCCGCGCTCACCACCTATCTCTCCCTCGCCGGCCGCTACTGCGTGCTGATGCCGAACACCGCCCGCGGCGGCGGCATCTCCCGCAAGATCACCCAGGCCGCCGACCGGCAGAAGCTGAAGGAGATCGCCTCCGAGCTCGAAGTGCCGAAGGGAATGGGCC
This sequence comes from uncultured Paracoccaceae bacterium, assembly GCA_937952085.1. Lineage (GTDB taxonomy): Bacteria > Pseudomonadota > Alphaproteobacteria > Rhodobacterales > Rhodobacteraceae > Pikeienuella. The sequence goes on from CALFYQ010000100.1 coordinate 9,118, forward strand.
TCATCGTCCGCACCGCCGGCGCCAAGCGCACCAAGACCGAGATCAAGCGGGACTATGAATTCCTGCTCCGCCAGTGGGACCAGATCCGCGAGCTGACTCTGAAGTCGATCGCCCCGGCGCTGATCTACGAGGAAGGCAGCCTCATCAAGCGGTCGATCCGCGACCTCTATGGCCGCGACATCGACGAGATCCTCGTCGAGGGCGAGGAGGCCTACCGCGAGGCCAAGGACTACATGAAGATGCTGATGCCCTCGCACGCCAAGAACGTGCAGGCCTATCGGGATCCGACGCCGCTCTTCATCCGCTACCAGGCGGAGAGCCACCTCGCGGCGATGTTCAACCCGACGGTGCAGCTGAAATCCGGCGGCTACATCGTCATCGGCGTCACCGAGGCGCTGGTCGCCATCGACGTGAACTCCGGCCGTTCGACCCGCGAGCACTCGATCGAGGAGACGGCGCTCAAGACCAACCTCGAAGCCGCCGACGAGGTCGCCCGCCAACTCCGGCTCCGCGACCTTGCCGGCCTCATCGTGATCGACTTCATCGACATGGACGAGGGGCGCAACAACCGCGCCGTCGAGAAGCGGCTGAAGGACCGCCTGAAGGACGACCGCGCCCGCATCCAGCTCGGCCGGATCAGCCCGTTCGGCCTTCTCGAGATGTCGCGCCAGCGGCTCCGCCCCGGCATGATCGAGGCGACGACGGCGCCCTGCGCCCATTGCCACGGCACCGGCGTCGTCCGCTCGGCGGACAGCGTGGCGCTAGCGATCCTCCGCGAGGTCGAAGAGGAAGGCGTCCGCGCCCGTACGCGGGAGATCCGCGTCTCCGCCCCGGTCGCCATCGCCAACTTCATCATCAACCAGAAGCGCGCCCATGTGGCGCAGATCGAGGCCCGCTACGGGCTCGACCTCTTCGTCGAGGCCGACCCGTCGCTGATCAGCCCGGCCTACAAGCTCGACAAGGTGAAGGGCCAGAAGGCGCCGAAGCCGGCCGAGGCCCCCCGCGCGATCTCCGCCGAGAGCGCCTTCGTCGAGATCGACGAGGAAGAGGAGATCGAGGAGGAGGAGGCCGAGGAGGTCGAAGCCAGGAGCGAGGGCCAGGCCGGCGCCCCGAACGGCGAGCGGCGCGACGGCGAGGGCGGCGCCAAGCGCCGCCGCCGCGGCAAGCGCGGCGGGCGCAAGCGGAAGAAGGGCGAAGGCGCGCGCGAAGGCGAAGGCGATGCGGCGGAGGCCGGCGAGGCCGGCTTCGGCGAGACCATCGACCTTGGCGACGGCGCGCCGGAGGAGGACCTTCTGGTCGAGACCGGCGACGAGTCGGCGCACAACCCGCGCCGCCCGCGCCCGGGCGCCCAGACCGAGGCGGAGGCCGAAGCGCCCGCCCCGGTCGAGGCCGAGGCCCCCGCGCCGGCCGCCGAAGCCGTCGAGCCGGAGCCGGCCCCGGCGCCGGAAGCCGCCGAAGAGCCGAAGCCCAAGCCGAAGCGGAAGCCGCGCGCCAGGAAGCCGAAGGCCGCCGAGGCCGAACCGGCGCCGGAAGCCGCCGCGCCCGCAGCGGATGAGGCTGCCGCGCCCGAGCCGGCCACGGCGCCCGAGCCGGTCGCCGCGCCGGAGCCCGAGCCCGAGCCGGAACAGGCCGCCACCCCCGCGCCCGCGGCCGAACCGGCGGTCGCCGAGGCCGAGCCGGGCCCGGAGAAGCCGAAGCGCCGCGGCTGGTGGTCCTGACCTGACGAACGCGCCCCCGCTCCGGCGGGGGCGCCTGCCTTCCCTGACGTAAAGATTCCCTAAGCGAATCGCCCGCGACGGCGCTACAATCTCTGCGTGTCTTCGCCGAGAGGGTTCGTTCCGTGCCCACCGAAGTCGAAGAGATTCTGGTCGCGCCCGTGGCCTCGATGATCTCGGAGGTCGGCAAGGCGGTCGCCGAGGCGGCCAACGCCCTCACCGCCTCCCAGATCGAAAGCTTCAAGGCGCTGCCGAAGGAGCTGATCGAGTTCGGCGCGATCCCGGCCTTCTTCCACATGCAGGATGTCGAGGTCGAACTGAAGCTCGCGGTGCAGATCGAGCGGCCGAAGGAGAGCGGCGGCAAGGGTTTCCGGCTCTTCGCCGCGCCGGTCTCGGCGAAAACGCGGGCGACGACGGCCTTCGCCGCCGAGGGCTCCTCCGCGCTCAAGCTCCGCTTCGCCCCCGCCCCGCCGCCCGTCGCGCTCGAACCCCCGGAGGTCTGACATGCCCTCCCGCGAGGTCGCCCGCCTCGGCCGCCTGAAGACGGAAACCTTCACCGCCGAACGCCTCCGCGCCGAACTCGACAAGGCCGCGGCGAACTTCGCGGCCGAAACCGCGGCCCGCGAAACGGCGGCCGCCGAGGCGGAGGCCCGCGCCAGGGCCGCCGAAGCCGAGGCCGCGAAAACCCGCGCCGACGCGGAACGTTCCGCCGCAACGCTCCAGTCGAATCTCCGCGCCGTCACCGCCGAACTCGCCGCGACGCAGCGCCAACTCGCCGAGGCCCGCGCCGTGGCGGCGGAGACCGAGGGCCTCCGCGCCGAAATGGCGGCGTCGGTCGCCGGCCTGCGGGCCGAACTCGACGCGACGAAGGAGGCCGCGACGATGGCCTTCGAGCCGACCGCCGCCAGCGTGGAGGCGCTCGCCGGCCGCCTCTCGGCGCTCGAGGCCGAGCGCGTCTCGCTTTCCGCCGAGAACGCCGCGCTCAAGGCGCTCGCGAGCCGCCTCGAAGCCGAGAAGGCGGAGCGCGCGACGGCGGAGCCGCCCGTCCTCGCGGCCGACCTTCTCACCCTCTTCGCCGCCGACATCGCCCGCGCCGCCGACGACGCGCCGGCCGGCTTCGAGCTCGGCGATGTCGAGGTGGATGTCCGCGGCGCGCTCGGCGCCGACAAGGGCGCGCTCGTCTTCGGCCTCGACGCGCGCCGCGCGCTCTCGCCCGAAACGGCGACGCGGCTCCGCTTCTCGCTCCGGCGAAAGGTCGTGACGACACAGATCGAATGAAGGGGCCGAAGCGCCCGTAAGGAGGAAAGGAATGGCCAGCGTAGGACAGGAACTCCTCAACGTTCCCTTCGCGGAGATGACCGAGAAGCTCGCGCTCGCGGTCGCCGAGGCGCAGACCAAGCTCGACATGAACTCGACCAAGGTCGCCAAGTTCATGGCCGAGACGACAATCGCTCTGCCCAATATCGGCGATGTCCAGAACACGACCGATTTCCCGCTGATCGCGCTCGGCTTCTTTCCCGGCTTCTATCAGTTCCAGAACGCCGAAATCGAGGTGAAGATGGCGATCACCATGGCGCGGAGCCGCGAGGTCGGCGGCTCGATTTCGGCCGGCGGCGGCTTCGGGCCGTTCTCGGCCTCGGTCAACGCCTCCTACAAGTCGAAATACAATTACAGCCAGGAAGGGTCGAGCCGCCTCACCGTCCGCCTCGCGCCGGCGCCGCCGCCGACCCTCCTCGAGCAATACATGAACAAGCTGATCGAAACCGAGGGCGCAGCCCTCGAAGCCGCGGCGAACCCGGCCTGAACCCGGCGCGGCGCGGCGGCTCAGCCCCGCGCCGCGTCGAGCGCCTTTCGCACCTTCTCCAGCAGCGGCAGCGCCGCTTCGATCTCCGCCGGGTTCACGTGCGCCGCCAGCGCCGCGACATCCGGCGCGAGAAGGCCGATCGCCTCGTCGCGGAACGCCCGCCCGCGCGCGGTCAGCCAGACCCGCTTGGAACGGCCGTCCTCCGGGTTCGGCCGCGTCTCGACCAGGCCCCGCGCCTCCAGGCCGGCCAGGGTGTGGGTCATCGTCGTCTTGGGAACCTGGAAGGCGCGGGCGAGCTCCAGCGGCGTCCGTCCGTCGGCGACCCGGATCAGGTGGTTCAGCACCGAAAAATGCGGCGCCGTCACCCCTTCGGACAGCCGCGCCTCGAAGGCGGCGCGGCTGAGCTGTGCGATGATGCCCACCTCGTTGAAGAAGCGGAACATCGCCGGAAGCCGGTCTTCAGGCGTCACGCAGGCGGGTCTCCAGCTTCCAGCGCGGGGTCCGCGCCGTTTCCGGCCCGTAGCCGAGCCGCCCTAGCATCTGAACCGTCTCCCCCGGCGACGCAAGCGTGCGGTGCGCTTCCGCGTAGTGCGCCGCCATCTCGGGATATTCCTGAAGGCACTGGCTGACCGGGTGGAGCGCCAGCCCGAGGCCCGTCGTCGTCAGGTTGAGGCGGAGCCAGCGCCGGCCCGCGGCGATCTGGTCGAGCCGCGAATTCCCCTGTGTCGTCACCACCGCATAGGCCGGCGTCGCGCTCAGCATCTCTTCGTAGATCGCGACGCCCTGCGCGAATTCCGGGCTCGCGGGGTCGAGCTGCCCCGCCCGCGTCAGCATGCCGAGCAGCATCAACCCTTCGAGGAACGGGCCGCCGAGGTCGATTCCGTCCGGGTTGGCCTCGATCTCGGCCTTGCCCATGCGGAAGAGATCCACGCTCTCCTTCATCGTCCGATGCGTCGTCGCCTCCACCATCCAGGCGTCCCATGTCAGCCGCCTCAGCTGGGCGACGCGATCCGGCTCCGCGATCACCGTCGCCAGCCCGGCGAGCGCCTTCTCGACCCCCGGGGGAAGCGGCCGATCCTCGAAGGGTTCCTTGCAGGAGCGTCGGTCGGGAACATGGGCGAAAAGCGGGTCGCGCGCCGCCCCACCCTCGCGGAACCGGGCCACCGCCACCGGGCCGGCCTCGCCCTCGGGGAAAAGATCGAATTCGACCGCATGGCCGGTGTCGGAGGCGGCGATCGCGAGGAGTTCGAGGAAGCAGCCCATGCCGATGGTCAGCTGTCGCTCGAACGGGTCGGTCTCCGGCAGTTTCCGGCGCCCGTCACGCCAGATCGTCGCGACGCCGGGCGCGCGGAGGTCGATCTCCCAGGGCTGCCGGTTGTGCGGGTTGGGCGCGAGGATCGCCCAGGAGAGCGCGCGCATCCGCGGCTCCTCATAGCTCCCCGCCGCCTCCCAGGGCGCGAGGGCCCGCCGGGGCGTGCGAGTCACCGCGAACCCTGTAGCGGCGCCGGCGGCGACGACGATTCCGCCTCCGAGCAGGCGGAGAAAGGCGCGGCGATGGTTCATGGCGACCTCATTTCGTTCGATATCGGACCAGATAGTGCGATATCGGACCACATGCAACCCGCCGCCCCACGCCGCGCTTGACAACCCTGCCGCCGCCGCCACAGGATTTTTACCGGACGGTCAAAAACTCGGGGCGGTAGCCAGATGCCGAACACGCCACAGACGCCGGGCCTCGCCGCCGGGCGCCTTCCCACTGAGACGATCGAGGCGAATTTCGCCGATCTCCATCCGCCGCTCTCGGCGCATGAGGCCGCCGTCGCCGCCGACCGCTGCTATTTCTGCCATGACGCGCCCTGCATGGCGGCCTGCCCCACCACGATCGACATCCCCCTCTTCATCCGCCAGATCGCCACCGGGAACCCCGAAGGCGCGGCGAAGACGATCCTCGGCCAGAACATCCTCGGCGGCATGTGCGCCCGCGTCTGCCCGACCGAGACGCTCTGCGAGGAGGCCTGCGTGCGCGAGGCCGCCGAGCATGAACCGGTGCAGATCGGCCGGCTCCAGCGCTTCGCAACCGACCACATGATGGAAAAACCCCACCCGTTCCGCCGCGCGGCGGAGACAGGCAGGAAGGTCGCCGTCGTCGGCGCCGGGCCGGCCGGGCTCGCCTGCGCCCATCGCCTCGCGATGAAGGGCCACGCCGTCACCGTCTACGACGCGAAGCCGAAGCCGGGCGGGCTCAACGAATACGGCATCGCCGCCTACAAGACCGTCGGCGGCTTCGCACAGGCCGAGGTGGAATGGCTGCTCGGGATCGGCGGCATCGAGATCGTCCCCGGCAAGGCCCTCGGCGCCGGCCTCTCGCTCGACGATCTCCGCCGTGACTTCGACGCCGTCTTCCTCGGCATCGGCCTCGCCGGCGTCAACGCGCTCGGGATCGACGGGGCGGAGGACGCCGTGGCGTTCATCGCCGCGCTCCGTCAGGCGGGCGACAAGGCCGCGCTCCCGGTCGGGCGCGACGTCGTGGTGATCGGCGGCGGCATGACCGCGGTCGACGCCGCCGTCCAGGCGAAGAAACTCGGCGCCGAGACCGTGACGATCGCCTATCGCCGCGGGCGGGACCGGATGAACGCCAGCCTTTGGGAGCAGGAACTGGCGCAGACGACCGGCGTCCGCATCCTCGAGCACGCCGCGCCGAAATCCCGCTCCAACGGCGCCCTCACCCTCGCCCGCACCGCCGACGGGCCCGGCGGGCTGAAGGAGACCGGCGAGACGATCGCCCTCCAGGCCGACCAGGTCCTCGCCGCCATCGGCCAACGGCTCGACGCCGCGTTCGGCCTCGAAACCGAGGGCGGCAAGATCAAGGTGACCGGCGCCGGCCGCGCCTCGCTCCCCGGCGTATGGGCCGGCGGAGACTGCGCCACGGGCGGGGACGACCTCACCGTCACCGCCGTCGCCGAGGGCCGGGACGCGGCGGAGGACATCCACAAGGCGCTGATGGGATGAGGGCGGCGGCCCTCGCCTGCGGCGCCCTGGCCGCGCCCGTCGCCGCCGCGGGAAGCGGCTTCGAGGGCGTCTGGTGCGGCGCGCGCGACACCGTCTTCATCGACGAGACCGGCCTGGGCTTCAACGATCACGTTCTCTGCGACTGGCGCACGCCGCCCGGCCCGGACGCCGGGGCATGGCGCACGACGCTCGCCTGCCGCGCCGTCCACCTCTTCGACGGCGCGCCGGTCGCTCTCGCCCCCGTCGTCCTCCACATCGAGGCGCGGCTGGTCGATGCGGCGCATCTCCGCCTCCGCCGCGAGCGGGACGGAGGGATGACGGATTTCGCCCGATGCGGTTAGCATGGTCGGGTCCGGCGCCGCGCGATGCGCACCATCGGCCGCGGCGCCTCTCTCCAAGGAGGATCGCGCCATGAACGAGATCGAGAACCGCGTCGCCGCCCATTACGGCGCCTCGGGCCTGCTCGCCCGGATCGACGCCGGGCTCCGCTCCCTCGGCCTCGACCCCGAGACCATCACGCCGGACGACCTGAAACCGGTGGACGAGTTCCATATCGGCGGCGCGAAGGCGACGGATGAGTTGCTGGCGCAGGTCGAGATCGGGCCGAAGACGCGCGTCCTCGACATCGGCTCCGGCATCGGCGGCGCCGCCCGCCGCGTCGCCACGCGCTTCGGCGCGCATGTGACGGGCGTCGACCTCACCCCGGAATTCGTCGAGACGGCGACGGCGCTCTCGAACCGCGCCGGCCTCTCCGGCGCGACGGAGTTCCGCGTCGGCTCCGCCACCAGCTTGCCGGTCGAGGACGGCGCGTTCGACCTCGCACTCCTCCTCCATGTCGGCATGAACATCGAGGACAAGGCCGCGCTGATGCGGGAGGCGCGGCGCGCGCTCCGGCCGGGCGGAACCTTCGCCGTCTACGAGGTGATGCGCGCGGAGGATCCGTCGCCCCTCCCCTTCCCGATGCCCTGGGCGGAGCGGCCGGACTTCTCCTTCGTCGAGCCACTCGAAACCTATCTCGCCGCCGCCAGGGCCGCCGGCTTCGAGGTCGTCGCCAGCCGTAAGCGGCGCGAATTCGCCATCGCCTTCTTCGCCGCCTTCCGCGCCGCCCTCGCCGAAAAGGGCCCGCCGCCGCTCGGGCTCAACCTGCTGATGCGGGAGACGGCGGGCGCGAAGGTCGCGAACATGCTCGAAAGCGTCACCATCGGCCGGATCGAGCCGACCGAACTCATCCTCCGCGCCGCCTAGGAGAGACCCATGGCCAGCCTCGCGACCGACTTTCTGGGGATCAAGTCACCGAACCCGTTCTGGCTCGCCTCGGCGCCGCCGACGGACAAGGAATACAACGTCGTCCGCGCCTTCAAGGCGGGCTGGGGCGGCGTCGTGTGGAAGACCCTCGGCGAGGCCGGCCCGCCCGTCGTCAACGTCAACGGGCCGCGCTACGGCGCCGTCTGGGGCGCGGATCGGCGGCTCCTCGGGCTCAACAACATCGAGCTCATCACCGACCGTCCGCTCGAAGTGAACCTTCGCGAGATCAAGCAGGTGAAGCGGGACTGGCCGGACCGCGCCATGATCGTCTCGATCATGGTCCCCTGCACCGAGGAGGCGTGGAAGGCGATCCTCCCCCATGTGGAGGAGACCGGCGCCGACGGGATCGAGCTCAATTTCGGCTGCCCGCACGGCATGTCGGAGCGCGGCATGGGCTCCGCCGTCGGCCAGGTGCCGGAATACATCGAGATGGTGACGCGCTGGTGCAAGGAGACGACCCGGATGCCGGTGATCGTCAAGCTGACGCCGAACATCACCGACATCCGCTATCCCGCCCGCGCGGCGAAGCGGGGCGGCGCGGACGCCGTCTCGCTCATCAACACCGTCTCCTCGATCACCTCAGTCAATCTCGACGATTTCAGCCCCGAGCCCTCGATCGACGGCAAGGGCTCCCATGGCGGCTATTGCGGCCCGGCGGTGAAGCCGATCGCGCTCAACATGGTCGCCGAGATCGCGCGGGACGCGGAGACGGCGGGCCTGCCGATCTCAGGCATCGGCGGGGTGACGACCTGGCGGGACGCCGCCGAGTTCATGGCGCTCGGCTGCGGCACGGTGCAGGTCTGCACCGCGGCGATGACCTATGGCTTCGGCGTGGTGAAGGAGATGGCCGCCGGCCTCTCCGACTATCTCGACGCAAAGGGCATGACGATGGCGGACCTCGTCGGCCGCGCCGTGCCGAACGTGACCGACTGGCAGTATCTGAACCTCAACTTCGTCACCAAGGCCCGGATCGACCAGGAGGCCTGCATCAAGTGCGGCCGCTGCTACGCCGCCTGCGAGGACACCTCCCACCAGGCCATCGCGATGAAGGAGGGCCGCGTCTTCGAGGTGAAGGACGACGAATGCGTCGCCTGCAACCTTTGCGTGAACGTCTGCCCGGTCGAGAACTGCATCACGATGGAGCGCCTGCCGGCCGGAGCGGTGGACCCGCGCACGGGCCGCACCGTCGAAGCGAAGCCGGCCGACTGGACGACCCACCCGAACAATCCAATGGCGAAGGTGGCGGCGGAGTAGAGGTCAACTTAACTCGACACCAAACAATATGAATATATGTCGATCCATTTTTCGCCTTTCTCTTCTATGGGCGCTTCGTCGCCCAGCACCAGCGAGGATTCCTCGTTCGGGTCCGGAAGGAATGAAAGCCGACTATTATTCTGTACGCATATATGATCACGATCAACATGGCATCCTCGCCACCTCAATCGATGGAGGCTTAATCCGGGGACTTATTTGGAGCAATGATCGCTTCAAGCTGAAATGCAGAATAACCGTAGATATCGCCGCCTCTAAGAAAATCGAGATAACAAGATATTATGGCCTTTTCGAGTTTCGATTTGACAACACAGTAAGGTTCATGATTTATGAATTATTGATGATCTATTTGTTTTATATTATGTTTGAGCGGATAATTCAGGCTATATATAAAATAAGCACACCGACAAGAACAGATAGAATAGAATTTCTTAGATGGATTCTAGAATACACAATTGATAAAAGATCCACACACGACTTCTATATCGGAGATGTATCGATAGGTATTCTAGATTACTTGAGATTGAAACATGGAGATCGTATATTCCGCCATCCAAAATTCGATTCGTATTGGCAGACCATGATACTCGTCGCTGACTCT
>CALFYQ010000101.1 GCA_937952085.1 uncultured Paracoccaceae bacterium
CCGACCGTCCGCGGCCGCGACCGAAAGCGCGAGCGGGATCGAGGCGGCGGACGTGTTGCCGTGATCCTGCACCGTGACGACGACCCGCTCCATCGGCAGGCCCATCTTCTTCGCGGTGGAGGCGATGATGCGGAGATTCGCCTGGTGGGGGACCATCCAGTCGATCTCCTCCGGCTTCACGCCGGCCGCGTTCATCACCTCGTGGGCGACCTCGGCGAGCTTGACGACGGCGTGCTTGAAGACTTCCTGCCCCTCCATGCGGACATGGCCGGCCGCGCCCGTGCTCGAGGGGCCGCCATCGACATAGAGAAGATCCCGATGCGCGCCGTCGGAACGGAGCTTCACCCCGAGGACGCCGCGATCCGTCAGCGCGCCCGTCCCCTCCTCGGCGCGGAGGACGATGGCGCCGGCGCCGTCGCCAAAGAGGACGCAGGTGCGCCGGTCGGTGAAGTCGAGAATGCGGGAGAAGGTCTCCGCCCCGATCACCAGCACGGTGCGCGCCTGGCCGACCTTGATCATCGCGTCCGCGGTGGCGAGCGCGTACATGAAGCCGGCGCAAACCGCCTGAACGTCGAAGGCGAAGCCCTTCGCGCCGATCGCGTGCTGCACCTGGGTGGCGGTTGCGGGGAAGGTGTTGTCGGGCGTCGCGGTGGCGAGGATGATCGCGTCGACCTCCGCGCCTTCGACGCCGGCGTCGGCGAGCGCGGCGCGGGCGGCGGCGATGGCGAGATCGGAGGTCTTTTCCCCTTCGGCGGCGAAATGGCGACGCTCGATTCCGGTTCGCTCGCGAATCCACTGGTCCGACGTGTCGAGCGATTTCGCGAACTCGGCGTTCTCGACCACCCGGTCCGGAAGACGATGGCCGCACCCGGCGACAACGGCGCGCGTAACGGTCATGCCTTCCCCATCGACGGCTCTCACCCGCCGCTCTGATCTGCGCCGATAACGCGGCGCCCGGCCGGAAGCAAGGCTACCCGGTCCGCCACGCGGCGGGCGAAGCCCGTCTCCGCCATGCGCGCCGCGAGCTTCACCGCGGCCGAAACGCCGGTCGCGTCGGCGGAGCCGTGGCTCTTCACCACCGCGCCGTTGAGGCCGAGGAACACTCCGCCATTGACCCGGCGCGGGTCGATCCGCTTGCGAAGGCGGGAGAGGGAACCATAGGCCAGAAGGGCGGCGAGGCGGGAAAGGAGGGTCTTGGTGAAGCTTTCCCGCATCGCGCCGCTGATGAAGCGGGCGGTGCCCTCGGCGGTCTTCAGCGCGATGTTGCCGGTGAAGCCGTCCGTCACCACCACGTCCACCCGGTCGGAGACGATGTCGCCGCCCTCGATGAAGCCGACATAGTCGAACTCGCCCGCGCCCGCGCCGACGCCGCCGACGAGCGCCGCGGCCTCGCGCAGTTCGGGCCGGCCCTTCGTCTCTTCGGAGCCGACATTCAGCAGGCCGACGCGCGGCCGGGCCAGAGAGAAGGAAAGCCGGGCGTATTCCGCGCCCATGACCGCGAATTCCGCCATCGTGTGCGGGTCCGCCCGCACGTCGGCGCCGACATCGAGCACGATGTTGTAGCCATGCGGCGCGCCGGAGGGCCAGGTGACGGCGATGGCCGGCCGGTCGACGCCAGGCGCGGTGCGGAGCCGGAGCATCGCCAGCGCCATCAGCGCACCGGTATTGCCGCAGCTCACCGCGGCCTGCGCCTCGCCGGCCTTCACCGCGTCGAGCGCCGAAAGCATCGAGGTGCCCTGCGCGTGGCGGATCACCCAGGAGGGCTTTGCGTCCATCGGAACGGTGGCCTCGGCGTGCCGCACTTCGCAGACGTCGCTCAACTCCCGCCGGCGCTTCAGCAGCGGTTCGATCACCGCGCCGTCGCCGTGCAGGAGAAAGGAGAGGTTCGGATTCTTGCGGAACGACTTGGCCAGGCCGGCGATCACCGGCGCCGGGCCGCGGTCGCCGCCCGCCGCATCGACGGAGATGACCGTTCGACCGCTCATGCCCCTCGCCTCCGCGCCCGCGCGGAGGCGCGGGCCTCGACCTTACGCCGCGTCCTCGTCGAGGTCGACCTCGGGCGTCTTCGCCACGACTTCGCGGCCGTCATAGTGGCCGCAGGCGCCACAGACGTGATGCGGTCGCTTCAGTTCGCCGCAATTCGCGCATTCGAGATAGCTCGTCGCCTTCAGCGCGTCGTGGCTACGGCGCATGTTGCGCTTGGAGGACGTTTTTCGGTTCTGTGGGACCGCCATGATCCTGATCCTTCGCATGCCGGTCCGCGCCGGCCGGGGCCCCTGAGACCCCCTGAAAACACGAGGCGCGGAACATACGCGAATCCGCGCCGCCCGCAACCCCCCGGCGGCGGGCGGTTCAGGCCCCCTCCGGCGCGCCCTTCGCCCAGGGCGAAAGCGCGGCGGCGATGAAGCCGTGAACCGGCGCCTCAATGCCCACCTCGCCGGCGAGCCGCGCCACCGAACCGGAGAGGAACGGCAGTTCCAGCGCCTTGCCGCGGCTCAGATCCTCCAGCATCGAGGAGCGCATCCCCTCCGGCAGCCCGCCGATCAGGCCCCAGACCTTCTCGAGATTCGACTCGGGAAGCGTGGGACAGAGCTTTCGCCCGACGGCGTGCGCCTCCTCGACGGCGCGGCGAAGCAGCGCGCTCGCCGCCTCGTTCCGCCGGATCGGGCCGATCGGAAGGCGGGTGACGGCGGTGACGCCGGAAAAGGACGAGAGGAACGTGAATTTCTCCCAGATCCGCGCCTCGATGTCGGAGACGAGCGAGGCCTCGACGCCGGCCGCATGGAATGCCGCCAGAAGGGCGAGGGCGCGCGGGCTTTCCGCGCCGTCGAACTCACCGAAGAAGACGCGGGCGAAGGCGCCGCCATGGCGCACCGCGCCCGGCTTCGAGAGCACGGCGGGGATCTGCGTCGTCCCGCCCATCACCCGGCCGTCGCCATAGGCCTCGGCGATCAACCGCCGCGCGTCGACGCCGTTCTGGAGGGAGAGGATCGTCGTCTCCGGCCCGACCAGCGGACGCATCTCCTCGAGCGCGGCCGGCGCGTCCTGCATCTTCACGAGGAAGAGGACGAGATCGACCGGCCCGATCTCGGCCGGGTCCGCCGTCGCCTTCACCTCGGGCAGGTGGAGGTCGCCGAACGGGCTCTCGATGCGGAGGCCCTCCGCCTTCAGCGCCGAGAGATTCGCGCCGCGCGCGACATAGGCGACCTCGGTCCCCGCCGCTTGGAGCCGCCCGCCATAGTAGAGCCCGAGCGCGCCTGCGCCCATCACCGCGATCCGCATGAAGTCTCCTCAGTCGATTCTCGACGCATCCTTGAACATGACCTTGTGGCGCCGTTCGCGAATCCACGCGGAGAATTCGGCGTCGGTCATGTGGCGCGCCTCGTCGTACTTGTCCCGCATGGCGATCTCGTCCAGCGGCCGGCGCCAGCGCTTGTAGGGTTTCTGCGCCGGCGGGCCGAAAAGGAAGATGTCGAGCACCGCCATCCCCTCAGGGATGCCGAGAAGCGGCCGCATTGCCTCCTGCGCCGCCTCCTGCCCGATCGCCGTCACCCACCAGACGCAATAGCCGAGCGCGGCGGCGGCCAGATGCGCCGACATCGTGGCCGCGGCGACCGACTGGAGGAGGATGCGCTCGGCGTTCTCCCGATACATCCGGTCGAGATCGGAGCCGTCGTTCAGCACCGGGAAGGCGTTCACCCAGCGCGGATCGGAGAGAACGACGATGAAGCCCGGCGCCTCGGCGAGGCCGCGATAATCGGGCGTCGGGAACTTCATCTTCGCCTTGGCGCGAAACCGCTGCTCGGCGACGAAATAATCGGCGATCTGCCGCTTCACCTCCGGCTCGCGGACGACGATGAAGCTCCAGGGCTGGGAATTGGCGCCGGACGGGGCGTGCCGCGCCGCCTCCAGGATCAGGTCGTAATGCTCCTCCGGCACGGTGAAGGCCGGTTCGAACTTCCGGACCGTGACGCGATTCCGCATCACCTCGATCAGCGCGTCATAGCGCGCGCGGTCGCCGATCGGCGGGAGATCCACCTCCGCCTCGGGTGGGGCGGCGGCGGGTTCGGGCGCGTTCATCCTTCCTCCTCCGGCCTCTCTCGGGCCGCTGTCGCCGGCGGCGGGTTCAGCCCCTCTCCAGCCGGGCCTTCAGCGCGGCGAGTTGCGCGAAGGGCTTCTCGCGCTCCTCGCTGATCGGCTCCTCGCCGGGCGGCGCGGAGCGCGCGGTCTCGAACACGGCGCCCTCGGCGCGCGGCCAGGGATCGAGCGCGAGCGCGAAGGTCTCGACCGCCGCAGCGCCGAGATCGACGCCGGCGCCGAGCGGCTCCGGCGGGTCCTCCGCCTCGGGGTCGACGCCGAGATCGAGCGCCGGGTCGGGCTCGACGCCCGGCTCGTAACGCCGCTCGAAGGTCTCGTCGATCGCCGCGGGCACGGGCGCGAGCGTGACGACGCAAAGCTGCGTCGCCTTCGCGCGGAGCCGCCCGTCCAGGCGCCAGCCCTCGCGCCCGGCGCGGCCGAGTTTCGCTTCCACTTCAAAGCTTTCGATGGCGGGAAGGTCGAAGGCTTCCGCCAGCGCGGCGCGTTCCCCCTCGCTGGCGCGCTCGACGATGGTCTTGCCGGCGAGGGCGGCGAGGTCGCGGAGCGGCAGGAAGCGGGGGAAGAAGCGGGACGGATCGAACATCTCGCGGCTCTCCTCAGGCGGTCTTGCGGTTAGATCATGTGCGGGCTATCCGAAACAAGGCCCGAGAACGGATGGGTCGGGAGGAGACGGGGCATGTCGAGCTTCCGCGTGAAGGCGGTCGGAGGGCTGGGAGCCGTCGCTGCGGCGATGCTGCTCGCGGCCTGCGAGCCGACCTACACCAACCACGGCTTCGCGCCGCAGCTTGCCGATCTCGACACGATCAACGCCGGCGAGGACACCCGCGGCTCCGTGATGCGAAAGCTCGGGCGGCCCTCGACCATCTCCAGCTTCGACTCGAACGCCTGGTACTACGACGCCTCCAAGGTTGAGACCTACGCCTTCTACGAACCGAAGGTGATCGAGCGGAAGGTCGTCGCCGTGCAGTTCGACGAGAACGGCCTCGTCACCAACGTAGCGAGCTATGGGCTTGAGGACGGGCAGATCGTCGATCTCATCACTCGCCGAACGCCGACCTATGGCCGCGAGCTCACGGTGCTCCAGCAGGTGTTCGGCAATCTCGGCCGGTTCAATGCGGACCAGGTCTTCAGCGGACGGTCTCCCGGAACCCCCGGCGGCACGCCCGGCAACCCGTAGGGCGCCGCGCCGCCCGCGCGGCTCAACCGCGCCGGCGTCGGAATCCGAACCAGATCAGCGTGGCCCCGGCCAGAGCCAGAAACGGCGCGACCGCAAAGTTCACCGCGCTCCACCCCGCCTCGACGCTCTCGAACCCGTGGAGGAGCGCGCCCGAGGAGAGCGACGCCACCGTCACCAGCCCGAACACCAGAAAGTCGTTGAGGCCCTGCACCTTCGCGCGCTCCTCCGGCCGCTGCCCGGCGGTGAGCATGTCGGTCGCGCCGATGAAGCCGAAGTTCCAGCCGACGCCTAGGAGGACCAGCGCGACGAAGAACTGGAGCGCATGGGTCCCGGTGAGGGCGACAATGGCGGTGAGGCCGAGAAGGAGGAGCCCCGTCGCGACGATCCGCACCGCGCCGAACCGGGCGATCAGGTGGCCGGTGAAGAAGGAGGGCACGAACATCGCCAGCACATGCGCGGAGACGACCGAGCCCGCCATGTCCGGCGTGAAGCCGCAGCCGACCACGGCGAGCGGCGTCGCTGTCATCACGAGGTTCATCAGCGCGTAGGAAACCATGGCGCAGATGATCGCGGTGCGGATCCGCGGCTCTGCCAGGATCTCCCGCATCGGCCGGCCCGAGGGCGCGCCGCGCGAGCGCCGGGCCGGTCTCGGAATGTCGAGGAGGAAGAAGATCGGGCCGGCGAGGAGGTTGAGGCAGGCCGCGGCGAGATAGGCGCCGGCGAAAGGCACCGGGGCCAGCATGTCCCGCGCATAGGGCACGATCATCTGCGGCCCGATGATCGCCGCCGCCAGCCCGCCCGCCATGACATAGGAGATCGCCTTCGGCCGGAACGCCGGCGAGGCGGTGTCCGCCGCCGCGAAGCGGTACTGGCCCTGCGCCGCCTGGTAGACGCCGACAAGCGCCGCCCCCACGAGGAGGAGCGGAAAGCTCCCCTCGATCAGCGCCAGCGCCGCCAGCAGCGCCCCAAGGCCGCCGCCCGTCACGCCGATCATGAACCCGGTCCGCCGCCCGCGCCGCCCCATGATCATCGCGATCAGCGGCGCGGAGAGCATCGAGCAGAACACCGTCGCCGAGATCGGCAGCGTCGCAAGGCGCGGATCGGGCGCGAGGATCGACCCCGAAAGCCCGCCGAGGGTGAAATGCACCGGCATCTGCGCGCCGAGCACGGCGCTCGCCATGGCGAGAATCGCGACGTTGCGCCGCGCGCGACGGTCGTCGGTTGCGGGGGCGGTCGGCGCGGCGGCGATGTTCATGCGAAAGCTCCTCGCGCGCGGTTTGTCACGCGCCGAAGCCGGGCGCCAGCCCAGGCGCCGGGGCGCGTGACTTTCCGCATCGACCGGACGGGATTCGTGGCCCCTCCTCCGTCACTGGCGAGCGTCGTGGTTCGTGGGGCGCAGTGGGGCCCTGTAAGCGGCGCCCGCCGGCCGTCGCCGGCCTTCATCGGCCGGCGCGACCCGCCGGCGCCGCCGCATCCAAGGCGGAGCCGGAGGGCGGGCGCGTCGCCCCTCGCGTACGCGCCCGCCCGCGCGGGGCGCCGCGGCCTCGCGCGCCAAGCGCGCCTTCGGCCGCCGCTTCGGTTCCGACCGAGGCGCGAATCGTGGAAGAGAAGCTTTGCCGGGAACGCCCGCGGGGCGGGCCTCCGCCGGGCGTAGGGCCTTTGCGGCGGCCCAAAAAGCGGGCCGGCTGCGCCGGTCGATGAGGCGAGCCTTGACCCCGCCGGCAAGGCCGGCGCGCCGATCAGGCGGCGACGACGATCCAGGGTTCGGGAAGATGGCGCTCCTCGAGATTCGCGCCCTCGCCGATCCGGTCCACCACGGCGAAGAGGCTGGGGGCGGCGAGCGGGGTGAGGACGCCGTGCCAGACGTTGCGGCCGATGCTCACCCCTTCCCCCGGCGCGGCGATGAAAGCGCGCGGCCGGCCCGGCGCGCCGCCCTCGTCGGGCGCGACGGTGACGAGGAAGGGCGCGAGGCTCATCGGAAGGAAGGCCTGGCTGCCGAGCGGATGCCGCTCCATCAGGTCAAGCCGGTGGGGCAGGGCGCGCGGCATTGCGTCGAAGAGGCTGATCCCGGCGCGGCCCTCCGCGATGTCGGGCGCGGCGAGGTCATGGTGGCGGCCGCAGAGCCCGGCGTTGATTACCCGGTCCGGCCAAGCCCGGCGGCGGATCACCTCGCCGAAGGGCGCGAACGCCTCGGGCGTCAGCGGCTCCGCGACGATCGTCCGGCTCACCGCAGCCTCAGCCGGGGCAGGCGGTTCACATCCTTGTAGAGGAGATAGCGGAAATTCCCCGGCCCGGCCGCATAGCAGCCCTGCGGGCAGAAGGCGCGGAGCCACATGAAATCCCCGGCTTCGACCTCCACCCAGTCTCCGTTCAGGCGGTAGACCGCCTTCCCCTCCAGCACGTAGAGCCCGTGCTCCATCACATGGGTCTCGGCGAACGGGATGACGCCGCCCGGCTTGAAGGTGACGACGTTGAGGTGGAAGTCATGCCGCAGGTCATTGGCGTCGATGAACCGCGTCGTGCCCCAGACCTCGCCGCTATCCGGCATCCAGTTCACCGCCATGGAGGCGTCGGCGCAGAAGATCGGGTCGGGCGGCGTTATGCCCGGCGCCGGCTCCCAGGCCTTGCGCACCCAGTGGAAGACGGCCGGCTGCGCCCGCTCGTTCCGCACCTTCCAGCCGCAGCCCGGCGGCAGATAGGCGAAGCCGCCGGGGCCGAGCGACCGGACGTCGTCGCCGATCTCGACGCGCGCCTCGCCCGAGACGAGGAAGAGCGCGGCGGCGGCCTCCGGGTCCGCTTCCGGCGCGTCGGAGCCGCCGCCGGGGGAAAGCTCCATGATCGTCCAGGAAAAGGTCTCGGCGAAGCCGCTGAGCGGTCGCGCCAGGATCCAGCCGCGCGCGCCCTCCCAGCCGGGGAAGAGGCTCGTCACGATGTCCCGCTGCACGCCTTTCGGAATCACCGCATAGGCTTCGGTGAAGATGGCGCGGTCCGTCATCAACTGGGTCTGCGGCGGCAATCCGCCGGGTGGCGTGGCGTAGCGCATGCTATTCCCCGAAAAGGGCGCGGAGGCGGAGGAGGGCGATCCGCTCCACCTGCCGGCAGGCCTCGGCGAACTCCGTCGCCTTGTCGTTGGCGATGCGCCGCTCGAAGGCAGCGAGGATGCCGGCCTTGTCGTGGTCGCGCACCGCGATGATGAACGGGAACCCGTGCTTCGCCATGTAGCCGTCGTTCAACTCGGTGAAGCGGGCGCGCTCCGCGTCGGTGAGGGAATCGAGGCCGGCCGAGGCCTGCTCGGCGGTCGAATCCGCGGTGAGCCGCTTCGCCGCGGCGAGCTTGCCGGCAAGGTCCGGATGGGCGCGGAGAACGCCCAGCCGTTCCTCCTCCGAGGCGGAGCGGAAGGCGCGGGCGAGGGCGTTCTGGAGCCCGGCGGCGCAGTCATGCGCCGGGCCAAGCTCGAGCCCATAGGCGCGCTCGGCGATCCAGGGGCTGTGCTCGAAGATCCCGCAGAACCGCGCGACGAAATCGCCGCGGCCCATGTCCGAAGGCCGAAGCCGCTCCACCGGCGGATGCTCGCGCGCCCAGTGCTCGGCGATGTCGATGCGCCGGGCGAACCAGACGCCGGGCTTCGAGCGGGCGTGGTCGAGGAATCGCTTCAGCGCGAGGATGCGCCCCGGCCGGCCGACGAGCCGGCAATGAAGGCCGACCGAGAGCATCTTCGGCGCCCCCGCCAGCCCCTCCTCGTAGAGCGCGTCGAAACTGTCCCTGAGATAGGCGAAGAACTGGTCGCCCGAATTGAAGCCCTGCGGCGTCGCGAAGCGCATGTCGTTGGCGTCGAGCGTGTATGGGACGATGAGTTGATCCCGCCCGCCGAGCTTCGCCCAATATGGCAGATCGTCGGCGTAAGCATCTGCAAGATAGGCGAAACGGCCCGTCTCGGCGGCGAGGTCGAGCGTCGCGATGGAGGAGCGGCCGGTGTACCAGCCGCGCGGCGGATGCCCGACCACTTCCGCATGGAGGCGGATCGCCTCCTCCATGTCGGCGCGCTCGGCCGCCGGCGAATGGTCCCGGTAGTCGATCCATTTGAGGCCGTGGGAGGCGATCTCCCAGCCTGACGCCTTCATCGCCGCGACCTGTTCGGGCGAGCGGGCAAGCGCGGTGGCGACGCCGTAGACCGTCACCGGAACCCCGTATTCGTCAAGGAGGCGCCGGAGCCGCCAGAACCCGGCCCGCGCGCCGTATTCGTAGATCGATTCCATGTTGGCGTGGCGCATCCCGGGCCAGGGCGCCGCTCCGACGATTTCGGACAGGAACGCCTCCGAGGCCGCGTCGCCGTGGAGGACGCAGTTCTCGCCGCCTTCCTCGTAGTTGACGACGATCTGCACGGCGATCTTCGCCCCGCCCGGCCAGCGCGGGTCGGGCGCGTCGGGCCCATAGCCCCGCATGTCGCGTTCGTAGCGCATCTCCACCTCTCAGGCCCGATCCCTCCCGATCGGCCGGCGCGGCGCAAGGGCTTTTCTCTGCGCGGCCGCCGTCGCATTCTCGCAGCCGCGAAAGAGGGAGCGGCGATGCCCGGCTATTTGACCACCCATGTGCTGGACACCGCCCGCGGCAAGCCGGCGGAGGGCATGCGCGTCGATCTCTGGCGGATCGAGGGGGAGACGCGGCGGCATCTGCGCACCCTCACCACCAACGAGGACGGGCGCACCGACGAGCCGATCCTGCCCGAGGCGGAATGGGAGCCGGGGCTATACGAGCTCGCCTTCCATGTCGGGGCCTGGGGCGGCGAGGCGGAGCCCTTCCTCGACCTCCTGCCGATCCGCTTCCGCATGGCGGAGGCGACGCATTACCACGTCCCGCTCCTCGTATCGCCCTACGGCTATTCGACCTACCGGGGGAGCTGAATGGACGGGATCATGATCCTGAGCTGGGCGGAATTCGCGATCCGTTGGCTCCATGTCGTCACCGCCATCGCCTGGATCGGCTCCTCCTTCTACTTCATCGCGCTGGACCTCGGCCTCGTGAAGCGGCCCGGCATGGCGACCGGCGTGACCGGCGAGGAATGGCAGGTCCATGGCGGCGGCTTCTACCACATCCGCAAATACGCCGTGGCGCCGGAGGAGATGCCGGAGCACCTGACCTGGTTCAAATGGGAGAGCTATTTCACCTGGATGTCGGGCGCCGCGCTTCTCGCGGTGGTCTACTGGGCCGGGGCGGAGCTTCACCTGATCGAGCCCGGGAAGATGGCGCTCTCCACCTTCGAGGCGGTGTTGATCTCGGCCGGGTCGCTGACCATCGGCTGGATCGTCTACGACTTCCTCTGCAAGTCCCCGCTCGGCGAGAAGCCGACCTTCCTGATGGTGCTCCTTTTCATCGTTCTCGTGGCGATCGCATGGGGCTATGTGCAGGTCTTCACCGGCCGGGCTGCGCTTCTCCATCTCGGCGCCTTCACCGCCACGATCATGACCGCAAACGTCTTCTTCGTGATCATGCCGAACCAGCGCATCGTGGTGGCGGACCTCAAGGCCGGTCGCGCGCCGGACCCGAAATACGGCAAGATCGCCAAGCTCCGCTCGACGCATAACAACTACCTGACCCTGCCGGTCGTCTTCCTGATGCTGTCGAACCACTACCCGCTCGCCTTCGCGACGGAATGGAACTGGCTGATCGCCTCCCTCGTCTTCCTGATGGGCGTCACGATCCGGCACTGGTTCAATACCGTCCACGCCCGGAAGGGCGAGCCGACCTGGACCTGGCTCGCCACCGCCTCGATCTTCGTCGTCATCGTCTGGCTCTCGATGATTGGCGCGCCGGACGTCGATCCGGAGGCGGAGAAGAAGGCCGCCCTGCCGCCCGGCGCGGCCCGCTACGCCGCGGCGGAGGGCTTCGACCAGGCGGCGGAGATCGTCCTCTCCCGCTGCTCGATGTGCCACGCGCGCGAGCCGGTCTGGGACGGGATATACGTCTCGCCGAAAGGCGTGACGCTGGAGACCGAGGCGGACATCGCGATCCACGCCGAGGCGATCTACCTCCAGGCCGGCCTCTCGACGGCGATGCCGCCCGGCAACCTCACCTCGATCGAGCCGGAAGAGCGCGCCGCCCTCGTCGCCTGGGTCCGCGCCGCGCGATAGCGTCCTCAGCCGCCGGCGGCCCGCTCCATCGCCGGGCGGATCTTCCGTTCCAGGTCGTCATTCTGGATCGGTCCGACATGCTTGTAGACGATGCGGCCCTTTCCATCGATCACGAAGGTCTCCGGCACCCCGTAGACGCCCCATTCGATGCCGGCGCGGCCGGATTCGTCCTTGCCGATGGCGGAATAGGGGTCGCCTAGCTCCCTCAGGAAGGCCTTCGCCTGGCTCGGCGCGTCCTTGTAGTTGAAGCCGCGAAGGTCGACGCCCTCGGCCTGAAGCTGCATCAGCTTCGGATGCTCGACCCGGCAAGGCCCGCACCAGCTCGCCCAGACGTTCACCAGCTTGACCTCTCCGTCCGCGAAATCGGCGGCGACGAGGCCCGGCCGGTCGTCGAATAGCGGCGGCAGGTCGGTCGCCGGGGCCGGCTTGTCGATGAAGGTGGAGGGGAGGACATCCTTGTCGTCCTCGAACATCACGCTGTAGGCCGCGACCGCGACGAGCGCGAACACCGCGACCGGAAGCGCATGGAGCAGGCGGAACCCGCCGCCGGTCTTCGCCGTCATCGCCGCATCTCCCGGGTCTCTTCGCGTTTCTCCAGTTCGGCCCGCGCCTTCGCCGCGCTCCGCCAGGCCCAGAGCGCGAGCCCGCCGAAGACGACGACGAACACGGCGTAGGCCGGCCAGACGTAGAGGGCGTGCGCCCCCATGTCCCAGTGGAGGGTCATCTAGTCGCGCGCCGCCTGGAGCGCCAGCGACCGCGCCCGCCGCAGCCGTATCTCCGTCCGCGTCCGCGACAGGAGGAGGGCGAAGAACGCGAGGTAGAAGCCGATCAGCGCGATCAGCAGCGGCTTGTAATAGACGTTCGCCACGTTCTCCTCCCTGTCGAGGGAAAGCGAGGCGGGCTGGTGCAGCGTGCGCCCGTCGAAGATCTCGACCGCGTAGCGCGACATCACCGCGAAGACGACGCCGACGAGGCAGAGCACGGCGGTGAGGTCCGCCGCCTTCTCCGGGTCCTCCACCGCGCTCCAGAGCGCGATGTAGCCGACATAGAAGAAGAACATGATGAGGACCGAGGTGAGCTTCGGGTCCCAGACCCACCACGTGCCCCAGGTCGGCGCGCCCCAGAGCGCGCCCGTCACGAGCGCCAGCGCCGTCATCGCCGCGCCGATCGGCGCCGCCGCCTTCGCCGCGAGGAAGGAGACGTGGTGGCGCCGCACGAGGCCGATGATCGAGGCGATCGCCATCATGAAATAGATGTTGATCGCCAGCATCGAGGCCGGCACGTGAATGTAGATGATCCGCGCGCTCTCGCCCTGTTCCGAATGGGTGGGTGTAAGGAGGAGGCCCCAGAGCACGCCGACGAGAATCGTCGCCACGGCGCCCCAGGCGCACCAGGGCAGCGCCTTCTCCGAGACGCGCATGAACTCCGCAGGGTTGGCGTAGCGCCAGATCGACATGGGCAATTGCGTAGCGCGACGAGGGCGCGCGGGCAATCCGGAGGGAGAGGACAGGGCGCCGCGGCGGCGCTATGCTCGCGGCTCTGTGAGGAAGCGCGCATGGCAGGCGGCAAGATCTTCATCTCCTACCGACGGGCGGATAGCCAGTGGGCCGCCGCCCGGCTCTACGACGCGCTTTCGGCGGCGTTCCCCGACGAGCGCATCTTCATGGATGTGGAGCAGATCGCGCCGGGGCAGGATTTCGTCGAGGTTCTGGAGCGGCAGGTCGGCGCCTGCGACGTCTTCCTCGCGCTGATCGGCCCCGAATGGCTCTCGATGCAGACCGACGCCGGCGCGCGGCGGATCGAAGAGAAGCAGGATTTCGTCCGCATCGAGATCGCCTCGGCGCTGGTGAAGCCGAACACGGTGGTGATTCCCGTCCTTCTCGACGGCGCGAAACCGCCCGCGCCCGGCGACCTGCCGGAGGAGCTTCGCCCGCTCGCCCGCCGGCAGTTCGCGCGGCTGACCCATGAGGGCTACCGGCAGGAGGTCGGCAAGCTGATCGACGCGATCCGCGATGCGCTCGGCGCCGGGGTCGCCGCCCGCGCCGCGCCGCCGAAACCGCGGCGGGATTTTCGCCGCCCGGTTCTCATCGGCCTCGCCGCCCTCGTCCTCGCCGGCTGCGCCGCCTTCGCCTATGAGCGGCTGACCCGGCCGGCTGATCCCGCCGGAACGCCCGATCTCGCGGTCTTCACCGAATGCCCGGACTGCCCGGAGATGGTGGCGATCCCGGCCGGCAGCTTCATGATGGGCTCGCCCGAGACCGAGCCCGACCGGCTCTCGCAGGAGGGCCCGCAGCGGCAGGTGACGGTGCCGCGCTTCGCCATCGCGAAGACGGAGACGAACTGGGCGCTCTTCGCCGCCTGCGTCGCCGAGGGCGCCTGCGCGAAGCTTCAGGATGACGGCCTGCCGAAGGAGGGGATGCCCGCCGCCGGCCCCTCATGGGACGACGCGAAGGCCTTCGCCGCCTGGGTGAACTCGAAGGTGCCCGGAGAGCCCTATCGCCTGCCGACCGAGGCGGAATGGGAATACGCCGCACGCGGCGGAACCGATACGCCCTATTCCTGGGGCGAGACGTGGGACTATGCGAAGGCCAATCTCGGGCGGGAGATCTGCTGCATCGGCGCCGCCGAGGGCGCGGACGAATGGGTCGGCGCGGCCCCGATCGGCCGCTTCCCGCCGAACCCGTTCGGCCTTCTCGACATGGCCGGGAACCTCGCCGAATGGGTCGAGGACGTCTACCGCGACGACGTGGAGAACAGCCCGACCGACGGCTCCGCCCGGATCTGGGAGAGCGACAGCCCCTGGGCGCAGCGCCACGTGCTCAAGGGCGGCTCCTTCACCGACCGGCCGTGGATGACCCGACCGGCGGCCCGCTATTCGAACGACCGGAACTGGCGGGCCGGCGAATACGGGTTCCGTCTCGCACGGGACATGACGCCGCGCTGAGCCGCGCCGGTCAGGGCAGGACGAAGATTTCCTGCGGCACGTCGGCCAGCCGGTACCCGCCCGTCTGCGTCACCACGAAGGTCTCGGTGATTGCGACGCCCCAGTCGGGCGTCCAGAGGCCGGGCATCAGGTGGAAGGTCATGTTCGCCTCAAGCGGCGTCTCGTCGCCGGGCCGGAGGCTCATGGTCCGCTCGCCCCAGTCGGGCGGGTAGGAGAGGCCGACCGGATAGCCGGTGCGGTTGTCCTTCCTGAAGCCGGCCCGCGCGAAGCTCGCGTAGACGGCGCGGGCGACGCCCTCGCAGCTCTCGCCCGGCTTCGCGGCGGCGAGCGCATCCTCGATGGCCCGGAGCACGGCGGCCTCGCCCCGACGGATTTCCGTCGAGGGCTCTCCGACATGGTAGGTGCGGCTCACCGGGCAGTGATAGCGGCGGTGGCAGCCCGAGATCTCGAAATAGGTGGCCTCGCCGCGGGCGAGGGGCCGGTCGTTCCAGGTGAGGTGGGAGGCGGCGGCCTCACGCCCCGAGGGCGCGATCGGCGCGATCGCGGCGTAGTCGCCCGAGACGCCCGGCGCGCCGCGGATCGCGGCGCGCGCCGCCTCGGCGACCAGTTCGTGCTTCGGCGTCCCCTCGCGCATCGTCTCGCGCACCGCACGGTGGATCTCGGCGCTGACGCGGCCCGCCTTCTCCATCAGAGCGATCTCGGCGGCGGATTTCACCGCGCGCCTCCAGTTCACGAGTCCGGTCGCGTCCTCGATCCGCGCGCCCGGAAGGTCGCGCCTGAGAATTTCGAGGCAGGCGGCGGAGAAATAGTAGTTGTCCATCTCGACGCCGATCGGCCCCGCCGCGAGGCCCCGGTCGAGCAGGTGGCGGCAGAGCGTCTCGTAGGGATGATGCGGCGGATTCTGGACATGCGCCTCGGGGTAGGTGAGCACGTCCGCGTCGGCGATCCAGGCGGTCTGCCAGGCGCCCGGCATGTCCTGCGTCCGCGTCCAGAGGAGCGGCGGGCCGGAAGCCGGCACGATGGCCGCCTGATGAACGTAGATGCTCCAGCCGTCATAGCCGGTGAGCCAGTTCATGTTGGATGGGTCGGAGACGATCAGCGCGCCGAGCCCGCGCCACCCCATCTCCGCCTGAACGGCGGCGAGCCGCACCGCGTATTCCTCAAGGGAGAAGAGGGCGAGGCGGCGGTCATCCGGCCGGCCTCGAAAGGTCGGGCAGGATGGTGCGGCCGGGCTGGCGCAGCTTGGCCGGCGCGGCGCGGGTGATGGCGTCGAACTCGGCGCGGAGCCGGGCCGTCAGATCCTCCGCCTGTTCCGGCGAGGAGAGGACGATGGGCCGGAGGAGCGCCAGAAGCTCCGAGCGGCCGGCCTGCTGGTTCCGCCGCCCGAAGGCCGCGCCGAGAACCGGGATCTCGTCCAGCACCGGGATGCCGCGGCGCCCGATGGTCGAGGTGTCCTGGATCAGGCCGCCGAGCACCACGGTCTGGCCGGAACGGATCGTCACGTCCGTCGTCACCGAGCGGCGGGAGATCGTCGGGCTGTCGATGCCGGAGGTGGTGGTCGGCACCACGTCGGACACTTCCTGGTCGACGCCGAGCGAGACATAACCGCCAGAATTGACCCGCGGCGTCACCGTCAGCCGCACGCCGGTGTCGCGGTACTCGACCTGGTTCACGATGCGCGAGGTGTCGTCGAAGCCTTCGGCGGTGCGCGTCACGATCGGCACCTGGTCGCCGATCTGGAGCGTGGCGGACTGGCCGTCCCGCACCAGGAGCTTCGGCGAGGAGATCACCGTCACGTCGGAGACGTCGTCGAGCGCCTCGATGATCGCCTCGGCGCCGAGATTGGTGCCGATGGTGAAGGCGAAGCCGGGGAATTCGGGCCGGATGTTCGCGCCGCCATTGGTGAGCGTCACACCGCCCTCGCGGCCGTTGAAGAGATCGCCGACCGAGAAGGCGTATTGGACGCCGTAGCGGAGGTTGTCGCCGAGCGCGACCTCGAGAATCGTCGTCTCCACCAGCACCTGGAGCGGCGCGGAGTCGAGTTGCCGGATCAGGTCCACCAGCGTGTCGAACTGGCGCGAGGCGGCGGCGATGACGAGGGCGTTCTTCTCGGCGTCGACCACGATCCGCGGCGGGTCGCCGCCGTCGAGCACCGGGCTCGCCGCCTCGCCCTCGGCCGGCTGGCCGGAGAAGAGCGCGTTCAGCGCGTCGGCGAGCGAGGCCGCTGGCCGGTTCTGCACCCGGTAGACGAAGAGCCGCTGCGCATCCGCCTCGCGCGGCCGGTCGAGCCGGCGCACCCAGGCGAAGGCGCGGTCGAGCGTCGCCCCGTCCCGCGCCAGGAGCATCACGGCGCCGAGCCGGTCGAGCGGCACGATGCGAAGGCCGCCGGCGGCGACCGGGCCGCCTTCCTCACGCACGCCCGGCGCCGCCTCGCCGCCGAAGACGGCCGCAAGCTCGGCGGCGAGCGCCTCGGCCGGCGCATGGGCGAGGCCGACCAGCATGACCGAGGAGCCTTCGAGCGCGTCGATGTCGAGCGCGGCGACGGTGGCGCGCGCCAGCGCCCGCTCCTCCTCCGAGCCGGAGACGACCACCGCCGCCCCGCCCGGCCCGTTGACGACGCGCACCTGTTCCCGCGGCAGCGCGAGTTCGAGCGCGTTGACGATCTCGTCCGGCGCGATGAAGCGGAGCGGGATCGTCTCCGTCCCGCCCGCCGCCGCCGGCCCGGGCGCGATGCGCCAGACGCCGTTGACGAGTTCGAGTGAAAGGCCTTTCGCCGCCAGCGCCCCGGCGAAGGCGTCGAGCACCTGCTGCGGCGGCAGCGGGGCGGGCGTGGAGAAGGAGATCGTCCCGGTCGCGGCCGGGTCCACCACGTAGGGAAGCTTCAGCGCCTCGCCGAGCACGATGGCCGCGGCGTCGGAGATCGGCGCCATGTCGAAGGCGAGGCTCACCGGCGCGCCGGTCAGCGGCGCGGCGGCGGAGAGGCGCGCGCCCGTGGGCGAGCCGGCGCGGGACTGGCCGAGAAGCCGCGCCTCGCCAGCGCGGCGATCCCGCGCCTCGGCGACGACAGCGGCGCCGACCTGCTGCGTCGGGGAGGCCTCGGGCGTCGTCTCGATCCCGCCGAGATGGCCGGCGGAGGAGAAGGGCGGCAGATGCCCCTCGCCCTCGACGCAGGCGGCAAGCAGAAGGGCGAACCCGATCGCGGCGGGGCGCAGGCTGATCCGCCCCGGAGCGGCGCTCTCGCTCATTCGGTTTTCGTCCCCTCGCGTCTCACCGGCGCGGCGACCGTCGCCCCCCGCCGCCGGAAGGTCAAGGCGTCGAGCGTGACGGACGTCGCCTCAGCCTCATCGCCCTCCGCGGTGGCGATCCGGTCGCCGACGCGGAGGCGGACGAGCCGCCCGTCGCGGTCCCTGAGAAGGGCGACCGCGCCGCTTCCGGCCGAGACGACGCCGGCGATCTCCCACCGCCCGAAGAGCAGCCCGGCGTTCGGGTCCTCGATCGGAACGCCGGGGGCCTCGGGCGGCGGCGGCCGGCGCG
Source organism: uncultured Paracoccaceae bacterium (assembly GCA_937952085.1). Lineage (GTDB taxonomy): Bacteria > Pseudomonadota > Alphaproteobacteria > Rhodobacterales > Rhodobacteraceae > Pikeienuella. The sequence goes on from CALFYQ010000101.1 coordinate 17,882, forward strand.
CGGCGGAAAAGAGCGGACGCGCGAGGAAGGGGGAAAGGTCGGGCGCCGCCCGCTCGGCGAGATCGGCTTCTAGCCTCTGCGGCGCCTCGGGCGCGGCGGCGGCGGGCATAAGCGAGGCGGCCTCTCCCCCGAGCCAGGGCGCGGCGGCGAGCGAGACGAAGCCGAGCGCGGCGAGGCCGAGAAGGGCGGTCGCCACGGCGCTCATCGGCCCCCGCATCCTCACTCCTCCGGCCGGCGGAGCGCGGCGACGGTGACGGCGACGGAGAGCCGCCGCGCCTCCGCCGCCCGGCCCGCGGCGGGCGTCGCCGCGACGATCTCGAGCGCGGGGGCCCGGAGCCGCGGCCGCGCCGCCTCCACCGCATCGAGAAAGCGCGCGAGCCCGGCATGGTCCGTCGCCAGCCGCGCCTCGACCGCGACGACGGCGAGCGGCGCGCCGGCGGGGGCCGCGAATCCGCGCGCGGCGGGGTCCGGGAGCGCGGCCGCCGCCTGAAGCTCCACTTCCGAGGCTTCGGCGAGGAGCCGCACGGTGGAGAGAAGGTCGAGCGCCGCCGCCTCGGCCGAGGCGACGGGCGCATGCTCGTCGAGCCAGGAAAGCGCCGCCGCGCGAAGCGCCGGGTCGGCCGATGCCGCGCCGGCTTCGGCTCGCCGGGCCGCGGCGGCGGCTTCGAGCGCCGCGGCGCGCGCCTCCGTCGCCGCCGCCCGCGCCGCCGCCGCGCGCGAGCGTTCGAGGATCGGCGCCACGACGAGGGCGAAGAGCGCCAGCGCCGCGACGAGGCCGGCGAGCGCGAGAAGCCCGTGGGCCGCGCCGGAACGCGGATCGAGCCGCCGCCAGGGCGGCGTCCCTTCGCCCCGCCCGCTCATTCCGGGCGCGTCGTGAGTTCGAGCGACGCGCGCTGGAGCGCGCCTTCACTCCGCGCCCCGGCGGTGAGCCGGGCGCCCGCGAAGCCGTCGGCCGCGCCGAGCCGCTGCGCCAGCGCCGCCGCATCCGGCGCCGCGAAATCGCCGGAGACGCGGCCGGGCCGGATCGTGAGGCGGAGCGCATGGGCGCCGTCGGGCGTCGCCGCGGCGAGGCGGGCGAGGCTTTCCGCCGCCGGCGGCGCGGCCCGCAGCATCGCCGCCCCCGCCGCCGCGGCCCGGATCGGCGCCGCCTCCGTCTCCCGCGCCGCCGCCGCGGCCTCCGCCTCGGCCTCGGCGCGGTCGAGCGCGGCGCGCGCGGCGTCGAGCTGGGCCGTCGCCTCCACCTCCCGCGCGGCGCCGGCGTATTCGGCCGAACCCGCCGCCGCCAGCGCCGCGAGCAGGAGCGCCGCGAGCGCGATGATCGGGCCTTTCGGCCGCGCCGCGCCGAGCGCGAGGGGCGCGCCCGAGACGAGCGCGAAGGCCGGGCCCGGCCGGGCGCCACGCGCCGCCACGGCGGCCTGAAGCTCCGCGAGCCGCGCCTTCGGGGCCGCGGCGAACCGGAAACGCGCCGTCTCGCCCCAGGGCGCCGGCGCCGGGGCTAGCGCCCAATCGGCGGTTTCAAGCGGGAAGGGTGAGCGCCGCGCCGCCTCGATCCGCGCCGCGCCGAGCCCGTGCTTCGCCACCGCCGCCGGCGTCTCAAGCTCGAGCGCCAGCGCCTGCTCGTCGGAGAGGAGAAGCGGCGCCCAGTCCCCCGGCGCGGCCGGCCGCGCGAACTCGTAGCCGCCAGGGCCGAGGCGCATCAGCGCCGGCCCGTCCGGCCCCACGGCGAGCGCGGATCGCGGCGGCGAGGCGGGGGCGAGCCCGTCCCAGACCTCGCCGAGCCAGCGAAGAAGGTCGCCGATCATCGCCGCCGCTCCCGAAGCGCCGCCAGCCGGCGCCCGGCCATGATAGGCGGGGGCGGCGGACCGTCCAGCCCCCGGAGGCGAGGAAAACTCAGCCGGCCAGCCGCGCCGGCTCCGGCTCGAAGGCGTCGATCTCGCAGCGGCGCACGAAGATCTCGATCGGCTCCGGCACGCCCGTCAGGCTCTGCAGCCCGACGCTGGTCCAGCGCTCGGGCTCGATATGGGCGATCTCCTTCGTCACCAGCACCGAGCGGCCGATCGCCTTCGAGGCGTCATCCATCCGCGCCACCTCGTTCACCACGGGCCCGATCACCGAGAAGGAGAGCCGTGAGGGCACGCCGATATTCCCGAACATCACCTCGCCGGCCGCCATCGAGACGGAGAAGCGGAGCGGAAGGTCGGGGTTCGCCTCCATCTTCTCGCCGCGAAGGACGAGGGCCTTCTCCATCGCCCGGACGGCGGCGCGCGTCGCCTCCGGCCCGCCGAGATCGCCTTCGACCGGGAAGATCGCCAGCACCGCGTCGCCGACATAGTCGAGAATCTCGCCGCCCTCGTCGATCACCGGCTGCGCCACGCAGTCGAAATAGGTCTTGAGAAGGGCGAGGTATTCGTCCGAGTCCATGCTCTCGGAGATCTGCGTCGAGTTCCGCAGGTCCGCGTAGTAGACGACGGCGCGGATCTTCGAGCCGTCGCCGCGGCGAATCTTGCCGGAAAGCGCCCGCATCCCGGCGGTGCGGCCGAGATAGGCGGTGACGAGGTTCTCCGTCACGCGCTGCTGGATCGCCACCCGGCAGGCCACGGCGAAGCTTCGCTGGATCCGGTTCAGCGCCTCGAGATCGCCCGGGCTGAAGCCGCTTTCCCGCCGCGTCGCCCAGGAGGCCATGATGCCCGAGCCGCGCATCGCCGATTCCTTCGTCTCCCCGATGCGGAAATTGGCGGCGGTCATCAGGTAGTCGGTGAACCCCTGCGCCTTGAACTCGTGCAGCACATCGAAATCGAGAAGCGCGTTCTCGCCGACGAGGCGCCGGCGCAGCCGGTCCAGCCGGTGCGTCAGCACGTGGTAGAACGGGCTGCGGAGCCAGCCCTCGGTCGCCTGGTTGGCGTGCGAATATTGCAGCAGCTTCGCGCCGTCGTCCGGGTTCCAGAAGATCTGCTCCGCCTGGAAGAGCGGGTGCAGCGTCGGCCAGGTCAGCGCCGCCCGGTGGAGCGGGATGCCGACCCCGACCAGCCGGTCGCAAAGCTGCTGGAACAGCCGCTCGATATCCGGTTCGCCAAGCGACTGATCGATCAGCCAGCTCTCGACCGCTTCAATGAGACCCTCATGCGCCATCGCGGCAAAATAGGGCCTCGCGCGCGCGCGCGCCAGCCTCCGTTCGTTGATCGTTCGCGACCGTGACGGCGACGCCTCAGACGAGGCCGAGCCCCGCCAGCGCCGCCCGAACCTCTTCCTTCTCGGCCGCGGTCGCCGGCGAGGTCGGCTTCCGCGCAAGCCCGGCGGGGACGCCCTGAAGCCCCTGCGCGTATTTCACGAGGCTCGGCATGTTCGGCTTGCCCACTGCGTCCCAGACGGGCATCAGCCGCTCGTGAAGATCCCGCGCCGTCTCGTGGTCGCCGGCCTGCGCGGCGTCCCAGAGCTTTCGCGAAGGGCCGGGCGCGGCGGTCAGGATCGCCGCGATCGAGCCGACAGCGCCGAGCATGTAGGACGGGTAGAGAAGCGCGTCGACCGCCGAGAAGATCCGGTTCCGCGGCTTCGCCCGGCGCATCAGGTCGGCGAAAAGCTTCATGTCGCCGGCGCTCTGCTTCACGCCGGCGACGCCGGGAACCTCGTCCATGATGCGGAGGAGGAGATCGGGCGAGAGATAGCACCAGGGCACCACGTTGTAGATCAGGATCGGCAGCCCGCTCGCCGCATGGATCTCGCGGAAATGCGCCACCATCGCGTCGTCGTCCGGTCGGAAGAGATAATGCGGCGGCGTCACCTGGAGCGCGACGACGCCGAGCCCCTTCACGAGATCGCCCCGCGTCGCGACCTCGCCGGTGGAGTTGGCGACGATGCCGGCGACGACCGGCACGCGCCCCGCCGCCGCCTCGACGGTGGAATGGATCAGCTCCTGATATTCCGCCCGGTCGAGCGCGTGGCCCTCGCCGGTGGAGCCGCCCGCGGCGACGCCGTGGACGCCTTCATCGATCAGCCAGTCGAGCTGCGGCTTCACCGCTCCGAAATCGATGCGGTCGTCCGCCTGAAACGGCGTCGTGAACGGCGCGACGACGCCGAAGAGATTGTCGAGCATGGCGTTTCCCCAGAAGTTTTCCGTAAGGTGGCCGGGCGCGGACGCGCCGTCCAGCGCGGAAACGGGGAGGCGGACATGCAGTTCATCAAGGCCGGGTCGCGGCCGTCTAAACAGGCGCCAGCGGACAAGTTCGTCGGAACCGTCTGGCAGGACCCGATCGCGGTGCCGCCGGAGCCGGCGCGCGCGCACCTCCTCCGCGTCGCCTTCGAGCCGGGCGCCCGCACCAATTGGCACTTCCACCCGCTCGGGCAGACGCTCCATGTCATCCAGGGCGCCGGCCTCTTCGGCCTCCGCGGCGAGGCCCCGCGCCGCTTCATGCCCGGCGACACGATCTGGATTCCGCCCGGGCTCGAGCACTGGCATGGCGCGCAGCCCGACAAGGGCATGGTCCACCTCGCGCTCCAGGAGGCGGTGGATGGATCAACGTCGACCTGGCTCGATCCGGTGAGCGACGAGGATTATCTGCGAGAACCGGTCGGGTAGGGGCCGCCGGCCCTCAATGCGCCTCCGCCCAGCTCCGCCCCCGCCCCGCATCCACCACCAGCGGCGTGGAAAGCGCGACGGCGGGGAGGTTCGCCGTCTCCATCGCGTCGCGGACGATCTCCACCGTCCGGTCCGCCTCGGCTTCCGGAACTTCGAAGATCAGCTCGTCATGGACCTGCAGAAGCATCCGGCCGCTCAGCTTCGCTTTCGCCATCGCGCCGGGGATGCGGATCATCGCGCGGCGGATCACGTCGGCGGCCGAGCCCTGGATCGGTGCGTTGATCGCGGCGCGCTGCTGGAAGCCGCCCATCGGCCCCTTGGCGTTGATCTCGGGCGTGTGGATGCGGCGGCCGAAGACCGTCTCGACATAGCCCTGCGCCTTCGCGGTGGCGACGGTCGCGTCCATGTAGGCGCGGATGCCGGGGAACTTCTGGAAATAGGAGTCGATAAAGGCCTTCGCCTCCTCCCGCGGGATCCTCAGGTTGTTGGCGAGCCCGAAGGCGGAAATACCGTAGATCACGCCAAAATTGATAGCCTTGGCGCGGCGCCGGATCATCGGATCCATGCCTTCGACCGGCACGCCGAACATCTCCGAGGCGGTGGCCGCGTGAATGTCGAGCCCCTTGGCGAAGGCGTCCTTCAACGCCGCGATGTCGGCGATATGGGCGAGGAGGCGGAGTTCGATCTGGCTGTAGTCGAGCGAGATGAGGATGTTCCCCTCGTCGGCGACGAAGGCCTCGCGGATGCGGCGGCCCTCCTCCGAGCGCACCGGAATGTTCTGGAGGTTCGGGTCGGTCGAGGCGAGGCGCCCGGTGCTCGCCCCGGCGATGGAATAGGAAGTGTGGACGCGCCCGGTCTCTGGGTTGATGTGTTCCTGCAAGGCGTCGGTGTAAGTGCCTTTCAATTTTGAAAGCTGACGCCAGTCCAGCACCCGCGCCGGCAGCTCATGCCCTTCGGCGGCGAGCGTCTCCAGCACGTCCGCCCCGGTGGCGTAGGCGCCGGTCTTGCCCTTCTTGCCGCCTTCGAGTCCCATCTTGCCGAAGAGGATGTCGCCCAGCTGCTTCGGCGAGCCGACATTGAAGCTCTCCCCCGCAAGTTCGTGGATCTCGGCCTCGAGGCCCGCCATCTTCTGCGCGAAGGCGCTGGAGAGGCGGGAGAGGATCGAGCGGTCCACCTTCACGCCGGCGCGCTCCATCTCGGCCAGGACCGGCACGAGCGGGCGCTCCATCGTCTCGTAGACGCGCGTCACCCGGTTCTTCACGAGGCCCGGCTTCAAGGCTTTCCAGAGCCGGAAGGTCACGTCGGCGTCCTCCGCCGCATAGCGGGCGGCGGGTTCGATCGGCGTCTTGTCGAAGGTGATCTGGCTCTTGCCGGAGCCGATCAGCTCCTTGATCGGGATCGGCTTGTGGCCGAGCCACCGCTCCGAAAGCGCGTCCATCCCGTGCCCGCCGAGCCCGGCCTCCTGCGCGTAGGAGAGGAGCAGCGTATCGTCGAAGGGCTCGACCCGAACGCCATGTCTCAGAAGCACCTTGTAGTCGTACTTCATGTTCTGCGCGATCTTGAGGACGGAAGGGTCCTCCAGCATCGGCTTGAGGATCGAGAGCGCCTCTTCGAGCGGGATCTGCCCGGGCGCCCGTTCCGCCGCGCCGAGAAGGTCGCCGTCGCCGACCATGTGGCCGAGCGGGATGTAGGCCGCCCGTCCGGGCGCGAGGGCGAGGGAGACGCCGACCAGTTCCGCCCGCATCTCGTCGAGCGAGGTGGTTTCGGTGTCCACCGCCACCTCACCGCGCTCATGGGCCGCGGCGACCCAGCCCCGCAGGGCTTCCGCGTCGCGGACGATCTCGTAGGCGGACGGGTCGATCGGCGCCGGCGGCTCGGCTTCGGCTGGCGCGGCGGCCTCCTGCGCGGGCGCGGCGGATGCGGCCGGCCGCTCGATCCCGAACGTCTCGGAGACGCGCCGGGTGATCGTGTTGAAATCCATCTCGCGGAGAAAGCCGATCAGCGGCTCCGCCTCCGGCTTCCGCCGGACGAGCTCGTCATAGGCGGGCAGGCCCTTCGCGTCGTCGTCAAGCGTGACCAGCCGTTTCGAGACGCGGATCTGCTCGGCGTTGTCGATCAGGGTCTGGCGCCGCTTCGGCTGCTTGATCTCCTCGGCGCGGGCGAGGAGGGTTTCGAGGTCGCCGTATTCGCCGATGAGCTGGGCGGCGGTCTTGATTCCGATGCCGGGGGCGCCCGGCACGTTGTCGACCGAGTCGCCCGAGAGCGCCTGCACGTCGATCACCTTCTCGGGCGGGACGCCGAACTTCTCCCTCACCTCGTCGGGGCCGATCGGCTCGTCCGGCTTGCCGGCGAGGCCGGGCTTCAGCAGCCGCACGCCGGGGCGGACCAGCTGCATCAGGTCCTTGTCGGAGGAGACGATGGTGACGTCTGCGCCCCCCTCGGCGGCGATCCGGGCGTAGGTGGCGATGATGTCGTCCGCCTCGTAGCCCTCAAGCTCGATGCAGGGGAGGTTGAAGGCGCGGGTCGCGTCGCGGATCAGGCCGAACTGGGGGCGGAGGTCCTCCGGCGGCTCGGGCCGGTGCGCCTTGTATTCGGGGTAGAAGTCGTTCCGGAAGGTCTTCGAGGAATGGTCGAAGATGACGGCGAGATGGGTCGGCTCCGCGTCGCCCTTCAGCCCCTCCAGCATCTTGAAGAGCATGTTGCAGAAGCCGGAGACGGCGCCGACCGGAAGGCCGTCGGACTTCCGCGTCAGCGGCGGCAGCGCGTGATAGGCCCGGAAGATGAAGCCGGAGCCGTCCACGAGATAGAGATGGTCGGCCTTGCTGGGGGGCATGTTCGGTCTCCGGGTCGGGCGGCCGGAGCATGGCCCGGCGGAGGGGGCGGCTCAAGGGCGGGGCGGCGGGCTCTGGCCGGATGCGGTCAGGGGGCGCCGCGGAATCTCACCCTTGTCGCCCTTGAGCGACGTCGGAAGGGAGCCCTGGCCCGATCTTGAGAGCGACGGCCCTGGCTCACCCCGCTTCGGCCTCCGCGTTTGCTCCCGGCCGACGGACCGGGTGTTCTTCCACCGGAAGGCCGCTGATCCGACTCGGGGGGAAGGGGGGCGTCGCGCCTCGACGGCCCGGCGAGGGCGTATCAAGGTTGATAACGTAGCTATCTGTCTGAAGTATAAAAGATAAACGAAAATCGGCTTCAGCCGAACATCTTCCGCGCGAGAAGCACCCGGAGCGCGCAGGAGAGAAAGCAGAGCGCGCCGAAGGCCCAGGCGAGGGGCGGGAACCAGCCGGGGGCGAGGCAGAAGAGGACGAAGAGCGCGATGGTCTCGCCGCCTTCGAGGAGGCCGGCGGAATAGTAGAGCGTCTTCGCCCCCTGCGCGCGCGTCTCCATCCCCTTCCGCTCGGCGATGGCGGCGAAGGCGAGAAAGCTCGCGCCGTTGGCGTAGAAGCTAGCGAGGAGGAAGCCGCCCGCCGCGCCGTTCGCCGCCGGATCGGCGAGGACGAAGCCGAGCGGGATCGCGCCGTAGACGACGAAGTCGCAGACGATGTCGAGGAGGCCGCCGACGGCGCTGCCGCCGCCCCGGGCGCGGGCGACCGCGCCGTCCAGCCCGTCCGCCAGCCGGCCGAGGAGAAGGGGCGCCAGCGCCCATGCCGGCGCCCCGAGGGCGATCGTCCCGGCGGCCAGGAGGCCGAGCGCGAGGCCGACGAGGGTGATCGCGTCGGGATGCGCGCCCAAGGCGGCGAGACGCCGGCCGGCCCGGTTCAGCGGCGGATCGATCAGCGTGCGGAGCCGTGCGTCGAACATCGCGCCGATATGCCGCCAGCTCGCCCGGAAGGCGATAGGTTCGGGCAAACATATTGCGAGAGGCGAAGGATTCGCGCTCTCCTGCCGGCGAGGCGCGCACCCGCATCTGAACGGACGGAAAGACGCGCCCCGACTGGAGGAACCCAGCATGGCGACCCTGAATATCAACGGGTCCCCGCGCGAGGTCGACGCGTCTCCGGACATGCCCCTTCTCTGGGCCATCCGCGACGTCGCCGGCCTGCCGGGGACGAAATATGGCTGCGGCGTGGGGCTCTGCGGAGCCTGCACCGTGCATGTGAACGGCAAGGCGGAACGCTCCTGCCAGCTCACGGTCGGCGACGTCGAAGGCGCGAAGATCACCACGATCGAAGGCCTCGACCCGAAGGGCGATCATCGCGTCCAGGCCGCCTGGCGCGAGCTCAACGTGCCGCAATGCGGCTTCTGCCAGGCCGGGCAGATCATGCAGGCGGCCTCTCTCCTCGCCGAGAACCCGAAGCCGACCGACGAGGAGATCCTCGAAGCGATGGCCGGGAATGTCTGCCGCTGCGGCTGCTACCAGCGCATCGTCGCCGCGGTGCGGCTTGCGAGCACGGGGAGCTGAGCCATGCTGCATTTCCTGAAGGATCTCGAGATCGCGCGGCCCGTCATCGCGGCGATCTGCGTCGAGAAACTCTCCCGCCGCGCCTTCCTCGGCGGTTCGGCCTTCGCCATCGGCGCCTTCGCGGCGGCGCGGGCGGACGCCTTCCCCCGCTGGCCGACCGGCGGCGAGGCGATGCCGCACGGGCTGGTGGACGACCCGCTCGTTTTCGTCTCCATCGCGCCCGACGGCACGGTGACGCTGGTCGCCCACCGTTCGGAGATGGGCACGGGCTCGCGCACCTCGCTGCCGATGGTGATGGCGGACGAGATGGAGGCCGACTGGTCCCGCGTGAAGATCGTCCAGGCCGAGGGCGACGAGGAGAAATACGGCAATCAGGACACCGACGGCTCCCGCTCGCTCCGCCATCACATTCAGACGGCCCGCCGGATCGGCGGCGCCGTTCGCCACATGATCCGCGAGGCTGCGGCGAAGGAATGGGGCGTGCCGTCCTCAGAGGTGAAGGTCGAGATGCACGCCGCGCATCATGGCGGCAAGTCGCTCGGCTTCGGCGACCTCGCGGCGAAGGCGATGGCCGAGCCGGTGCCGGCGCATGACGACGTGGCCTACAAGACCGAGGCGGAATTCCGCTATATCGGCAAGGGCCAGGTGCAGATCACCGATCTGCGCGACATCACCACGGGCCACGCGGTCTATGGCGCCGACGTCTCCCTGCCGGGAATGAAATACGCCGTCATTGCGCGGCCCCCGGTGGTCGGCGGCAAGGTGAAGTCGCTCGACAAGACGGCGGCGATGGCGATCCCCGGCGTCGAGAGCGTGCATGAACTCGCCGGCTCGATCCCGCCGGCGAAGTTCGCGCCGCTCGGCGGCGTCGCGGTCGTCGCCTCCAACACCTGGGCCGCGATCCAGGGGCGGGACGCGCTCGTCATCGAATGGGAGGACGGCCCGCATGCCGGATACGACTCGGCCGCCTTCATGGCCGAGATGAAGGCGACGGCGGAGCAGCCGGGCGCGGTGCTGCGCAAGCAGGGAGACCCGGAGGCCGCCTTCGCCGGGGCCGCCAAGGTCTTCTCCCAGACCTACACGCAGGACCACATGGCCCATATCCCGATGGAGCCGCCGGTCGCCCTCGCCAGCGTGACGGCGGCGGGCTGCGAGATCTGGGCGCCGGTCCAGTCGCCGATGGCGACGCGGACGGACTGCGCCGAGGCGCTCGGGCTCGACCCGTCGAAGGTGAAGGTGAACGTCACGCTGCTCGGCGGCGGCTTCGGCCGGAAGTCGAAGGCGGACTTCGCGGCCGAGGCGGCGCTTCTCTCGAAGGCCGTCGGCGCGCCGGTGCGGGTGCAGTGGACGCGGGAGGACGACGTTCGCCACTCCTTCTACCACACCACCTCGGCGGAGCGGATCTCGGTCGCCCTCGACGCCTCGAACAAGGTCGTCGGCTGGCGGCACAATTCCGTCGCGCCGTCGATCCTCTCGACCTTCGCGCCGGATAGCGGCCACCAGTTCTTCATCGAGACCGGGATGGGCCATGTCGACATGCCCTTCGACATCCCGAACGTGCTCGCGGAGAACGGCGCCGCGATGGCGCATACGAGGATCGGCTGGTTCCGCGCGGTGTCGAACATCCCGCGGGCCTGGGCGATCGGCTCCTTCGTCTCCGAACTGGCGGCGGAACTCGGCAAGGACGAGCGGGCGATGTGGCTGGAGCTGATCGGCGCCGGCCGCACGGTCGACCCGAAGGCGGAAGGCTATCCGGACGACTTCTGGGACTATGGCGAGCCCTATGCCGAGTTCCCGATCGAGACCGGGCGGCTCGCCCATGTCCTCAACGTCGCCGCGGACGGGATAGGCTATGGCAAGACGCTGCCGGCGGGGGAAGGGATCGGCCTCGCCGTCCACCGCTCCTTCGTCTCCTACGTCGCCTGCGCGGCGCGGGTGAAGGTGGTGGACGGCCGGATCACCGTGCCCGAGATGCACATGGCCATCGATTGCGGCTTCGCGGCCAACCCGGAGCGGATCGAGAGCCAGATGCAGGGCGCCGCGGTCATGGGCATGACGGTGGCGATGCACTCCTCGATCACCTTCGAGAAGGGCCGCGTCGTCCAGTCCAACTTCACCGACTATGACGTGGTGCGGGCGGACAACTTCCCAATGAACGTGGTCACCCACATCGTCCCGCACCCGTTCTCGGTCCATTCGACCGGGGTGGGCGAACCGGGCGTGCCGCCGGTCTCGCCGGCCATCGCCAACGCGCTCTTCCATGCCACGGGCCAGCGCCGGCGGTCCCTGCCGTTCGGCATGGACGCCTGACGAAAACGCGCGCGGCGCGAATTCGCGCCGCGCGTTCTCCCGCCGGGAGAGCATTTTCGGTTCCGTCCCCGGAAAAACCCCGTCATCATCCCGTCATGCTCCGCCAGCCAGTCGCCGGACGGGGCGTACGACGCGCCGCCCGGCGCGCCGATGACAGAGGAGGGGAACTCCATGCCGACGAGACTTGTCGCCGGAATTGACGGCGCGGAAGCCGGCGAGCGCGCGCTCGCGCATGCCGGCAAGCTCGCAAAGCTGATCGGGGATTGCGAGGTTCTGGTCTGCTACGTGATCGAATGGTCGCCCTACACGTTCCACACCGCCGAGGAGAACGCCGAGCGCCACGGGCGCCGGGAGGCGGAAATCGCCGCCGCGAAAGCGCGGATCGTCGAGCCCGCGGTGAAGCGGCTTGCGGGCGCAGGGCTCGCGGCCCGCGGCGTGGTGCGCCATGGCGACGTGGCGGAGCAGCTCGACGCCATCGCGAAGGACGAAGGGGCGGAGCAGATCATCGTCGCCCGTTCCTCCGAGAGCGGGCTCGCCAGCCGGGTGTTCGGCTCGCGCACCGCCAAGCTCGTGATGAGCGCGGCCGTTCCTGTCACCGTCGTCGCCTGAGGAGGCTCCCATGAGGAAGATCATTCCGGGCGCCCTGGCGGCGCTCTTCGCCGGCCCCGCGCTCGCGCAGGAGGAGGGCGGCCTCGACGCCGCCGTGAACGAGGCCTTCGCCTCGATCACCGGCCCCTTCGTCGATTTCATCTTCGCGCCGCTCCCCGGCACGAATTTCGCTTGGATCGTGCTCTGGCTCGTCGTCGCGGCCTCGGTCTTCACGCTCTATTTCGGCTTCATCCAGTTCCGCGCCTTCGGCCACGCCATCTCCTTGGTGAAGGGCGATTATTCGGACCCGAAGGACGCCGGCGAGGTCTCCCACTTCCAGGCCCTCGCCACCGCGCTTTCGGGCACGGTCGGCCTCGGCAACATCGCGGGCGTCGCGGTCGCGGTCGGCATCGGCGGGCCGGGCGCGACCTTCTGGATGATCGCGGCGGGCCTTCTCGGCATGGCCTCGAAATTCACCGAATGCACGCTCGGCGTGAAATACCGGAACGAATACCCGGACGGCACCGTCTCCGGCGGCCCGATGTACTACATATCCAAGGGCTTCCGTGAGCGGGGGCTGCCCGGCGGGTCGATCCTGGCCGTGCTTTTCTCGATCTTCTGCATCCTCGGCGCGCTCGGCGGCGGGAACATGTTCCAGGCCAACCAGGCGCATGCGCAGTTGTCCGGCGTCTTCGGGGATTACCCGGGCTGGATCACCGGCGTCGTCTTCGCCGCCATCGTCTTCATCGTCATCGTCGGCGGCATCAAGTCGATCGCCAACGTGACGGAGAAGGTCGTGCCCTTCATGGCGGTGCTCTATTGCGGCTGCGCCATCGTCATCATCCTGATGAACATCGACAAGATCGGCTGGGCATTCGGGCAGATCATCGACGGCGCCTTCACCGGGCTCGGCGTCGCCGGCGGCCTTGTCGGCGCGCTGATCCAGGGCTTCCGCCGCGCCGCCTTCTCGAACGAGGCGGGGGTCGGCTCCGCCGCCATCGCCCATTCGGCGGTGCGGACCAAGGAGCCGATCACCGAGGGCTTCGTCTCCCTGCTCGAGCCCTTCATCGATACAGTGGTCATCTGCACCATGACGGCGCTGGTGATCGTGATCTCGGGCCAGCTCGTTTCCGACCCGGCGACGGGGCTCTATGTGCTGAACGAGTCGGGCTCGATCCAGACCGTGACGGGCGCTTCCGGCGTCGCGCTCACCTCGGCCGCCTTCTCCACGGCCTTCACCTGGTTCCCCTATCTCCTGGTGATCGCGGTGGTTCTCTTCGCCTTCTCGACGATGATCTCATGGTCCTACTACGGCCTGAAGTCGTGGACCTATCTCTTCGGCGAGGGGAAGACGAGCGAGCTCGTGTTCAAGCTGATCTTCTGCGTCTTCGTGGTGATCGGCGCGGCGGCGAGTCTCGGCCCCGTGATCGACTTCTCGGACGCCGCGATCTTCGCGATGGCGGTGGTCAACATCATCGCGCTCTACCTCCTGATGCCGGTGGTGAAGCGGGAGATGACCTCCTATCTCGGCCGGCTGCGTTCGGGCGAGATCAAGCGGTTCAAGCACTGAACCCCGGGCGGGCGCCTCGGCGCCCCTCCTGCCGGCCCCAAGGCCGGCGCGAGACGTCAGGCGCGGGCGCTTCGGCGCCCGTTCCGCCGTCGTCTCAAGCCGCCAGGGTCAAGCCGTCTTGACCGGCGCCCGCGCAGGTCTGCGATCAGCGTCTTCGGCCTGGCCCTAAGGCCGGCTTACTCGTCCCGGTCTTCCGGATCCGGCGCGAGGGAGAAGTCCGCCCCCACCGGAACGAAGTCGGCCGCGAGGTCGAGCTTGTGCGCGAGACGCATCAGCGACGGCGAGTCGCTGGGCATCTGGGCTTGCTGCTGCGGCTGATGAAAGCCCTCACCGGGCTGCGGGTTACGATTGAACATGGCCCCACTCTCCTAACAGACCGGAATACGCGTCCCACCAACGCGTGGCCCGGCTACAGGGTTCCAAGGATACGATCATGGCGGATTCGAAACAACAGCTCGATTGTGGTGATTTCGAGTCCGGATTTTCAGGATTTAGTGCGCTGCGGCGCCGGCCTTGAGCACGAAGCGCCGGTCGCAATAGGGGCATTCGACCCAGCCCTGCTCGCCGACCGAAAGCCAGACCCGCGGGTGGCCGAGCGCGCCCTCGCCGCCGTCGCAGGCGACGCGGGTGGTCTCGACCTCTACGGTCTCGGGCGCTTCGGGCGACATTGCGCTGGCTCCTGCTGCGGCGCGGCATCAATTAGGCGAAGCGGAGGCTGTCCGCAAGCGGGGCGCGACGCGGCGGCCCTCAGGAACCGCGCGAGTTGTGGCGATTTTGTCGCGCCGCTTGCCGCCGAAGCGCCTGCCATCGTATGCCAGATCGGCGCCTTGAACGAATTCGACCGGGACCCGCGTGATGATTCAACCGGTTATTCTTTGCGGCGGGTCCGGGACGCGGCTCTGGCCGGCCTCGCGCGCCTCCTATCCGAAACAGTTCTCCTCGCTCCTCGGCCGCGCCAGCCTCTACCAGGCGACGCTGCGGCGGCTCTCCGGCGAAGGCTATGCGGCGCCGGTCGTTCTCACCGCGGCGGAGTTCCGCTTCCTCGCGGTCGAGCAGGCGGCGGAGATCGGCCTCGCCGACGCCACCGTGGTGGTGGAGCCCGGCCGGCGGAACACCGCGCCCGCCATCCTCGTCGCCGCGCTCATGAAGGCGGCGGAGCCGGATACGCTCCTCCTCGTCGCGCCGTCCGACCATGTGATCGCCGACGAGGTGGCGTTCCACGAGGCGGTCGCGCTCGGGGCCGCGGCGGCGCGGGAGGGGCGGCTCGTCACCTTCGGCGCGCGGCCGAGCCGGGCCGAAACCGGTTATGGTTATTTAGAGCTCGCCGCTGCGCCGGCGCCGGGGCGGGCCGCCGAGGTCGCCCGCTTCGTCGAGAAGCCGGATGCGGCGCGGGCGGCGGAGATGGCCGCCTCCGGCCGCCACCTCTGGAACGCCGGCCTTTTCCTCATGCGCGTCGGCGACGCCATCGCCGCCTTCGAGGCCCATGCGCCCGGCCTCGTCGCGCCCTGCCGGGCGGCGCTCGACGGCGCGAGCTTCGATCTCGGCTTCCAGCGGCTCGGCGACGCCTTCCTCGACGCGGCGGACATCTCCTTCGACTACGCGGTGATGGAGAAGGCGGGGCGCATCGCCGCCGCGCCGCTCGACGCCGGCTGGTCCGATCTCGGCGCCTGGGACGCGCTCTGGGAGGCGGCGGAGAAGGACGCATCGGGCGTCGCGACATCGGGCGCCGTCACCGCGATCGACTGCGAGGCCTCGCTCCTCCGCTCGGAGGAGCCGTCGATGGCGCTGGTGGGGCTTGGCCTGAAGCGCACCGTCGCGGTGGCGATGCGCGACGCCGTCCTCGTCGCCGACATGGACCGGGCGCAGGAGGTGAAGGGCCTCGTCGCCGCGCTCCAGACCGCGAAGCTACCGCAGGCGACGGAGTATCCGCGCCACCCCCGGCCCTGGGGCTGGTATGAGACGCTGCTGCTGGCGGACCGCTTCCAGGTGAAGCGGATCATGGTGAAGCCGGGCGGCGCGCTCTCGCTCCAGTCCCATTTCCACCGCTCGGAGCACTGGATCGTCGTCGCGGGCACGGCGCGGGTGACGGTGGACGACGAGGTGCGCCTCCTCGGCGAGAACGAGTCGATCTATGTGCCGCTCGGCTCGGTCCATCGGTTGGAGAACCCGGGCAAGCTGCCGATGTATCTCATCGAGGTGCAGACCGGCGCCTATGTCGGCGAGGACGACATCGTCCGCTATGACGACGCCTATGACCGAAGCTGACCGGCCCCGCGCCTCGCTCATCCCGAAAAGCTGGGCCTTCCTCGCCGAGCCAATGATCGCGCCTGGCGGGTTCCGCGAATACGACGCGCGCTGGCGCTATCCGGAGGGGATCAACCTCCTCGGGGTCGAGGCGCTCGGCCTCGCGCTGGCGACGCAGGTCTTCGAGGCGGGGCTCGGGCCGGACGTGGTGGTCGGCTGCGACTATCGGGAGTACTCCCCCGCGGTGAAGGCGGCGCTGAGCCTCGGCCTCGTCCGCGGCGGGGCGGCGGTGCGGGACATCGGGCCCTGCCTCACCCCCACCGCCTATTTCGCGCGGGACTGGCTCGGCGTCGGCCCGGTGGCGATGGTGACGGCCTCGCACAACCCGAACGGCTGGACCGGGGTGAAGATGGGCCTCCGCGCGCCTCTGACCCACGGGCCGGAGGAGATGGCGCGGCTCCGCGAGATCGCGCTCTCGGGCGGCGGCGTGGAGCGGCCGGGCGGGCGCGTGCGGCGGGAGCCGGGCGCAGCGGCGGCCTATCTCGACGATCTCGCCGGCGGGTTCCGGCTCTCCCGCCCGCTCAAGGTCGTGGTCGCCTGCGGCAATGGCGGCGCCTCGGCCTTCGCGCCGGAGCTTCTGCGGCGGATCGGGGCGGAGGTCGTCCCGCTCCTCTGCGAGCCGGACTGGAGCTTCCCGCGCTACAACCCGAACCCCGAGGCGCTGGAGATGCTGCACGACATGGCGGACGCCGTGCGCGGGGCGGGGGCCGACCTCGCCCTCGGCTTCGACGGCGACGGGGACCGCTACGGCGTGGTCGACGACCGGGGGCGGGAGATCTTCGCCGACAAGATCGGCGTGCTGCTGGCGCGGGATTTCGCGCAGGCCCGGCCGGGCGCGCGGTTCCTCGCCGATGTGAAATCCACCGGCCTCTTCGCGGTCGATCCGGAACTCGCGGCGGCCGGGGCGGAGACGGAATACTGGAAGACCGGGCACAGCCACATGAAGGCGCGGCTGGCCGAGACCGGGGCGCTCGCCGGGTTCGAGAAATCCGGCCACCTCTTCCTCGCCCCGCCGCTCGGGCGCGGCTACGACTGCGGCCTTCGCGCCGCGCTGGAGGTGGTGAAGATGCTCGACCGGCGGCCGGGCGTCGCGCTTTCCGCGCTGGTCGACGCGCTCCCCGCCGCCTTCTCGACCCCGACGCTTTCGCCCGCCTGCCCGGACGAGGTGAAATACGAGGCGCTGGCGCGGATCCGGGCCGATCTCGAAGCCCATGCCGCCGCGGGCGGGGCGCTCGGCGGGCGACGGATCGAAGGCGTCTCGACGGTGAACGGCGCCCGGCTTTCGCTCGAAGGCGGGGATTTCGCGCTGGTCCGCGCCTCCTCCAACACGCCCAACCTCGTCGTCGTCTGCGAGAGCATGGAGAGCGAGGCGCGGCTTCGCGCGATCTTCGAGGATCTCGACCGGATCATCCGGCGGCAGCCGGAAGTCGGCGCCTACGACCAGACGTTCTGAGCCGGGCCCGGTCGGGATTTCACGGTGAAAGGCAGGGCCAAGCTATTGACCCCGCTATCACATATCGAAACCGGAATGCGAAGGCGCGTCAGCGCCCCTCGACCCGCCATGCGGCAAGCATGAATCCGGCGGCCAGAACCAGCATCAGCCAGCCGGGCGCGAGCGGGGTGAGGCGCACGTCCTCCACCGAATAGGCCTCCCGCCGGGCGAGGCCGAGCCAGCCGCGGCCCGCGGAGGTGCGGCCGTCGCCGACGCGGCGGATGTCGGGCTCGCCATCCTCCAGCCAGTGGACGCCGCCGCGCGTGGCGGCGACGAGGGCCGCCAGCGGCTCCGGCGAGGCGACGGCCTGCTCGAACTCCACCGGCGCCGGCGGGCCGACCGCGGCGATGGCGGTCAGCACCCCGTCCGTGAGGCGGTGAAGGCCCTGCTCCTCCGCCTCGAAGACGGCGCGCCAGAGGCCGGGACCGGCCTCGGCGAAGGGAACCTCACGCCGCGCGCCGGAGGGGGAGAGGATTTCCAGCCGCTCCGGCGTCTCGCTGACGGAGCGGCGGGTGACGGTGAGCCGCGCGCCCTCGGCGATGGCGGTCAGCGCCTCCTCCTCCAGTTCGGGCTCCTTCATCAGCCAGTGGGCGAGGCGGCGGAGCAGCTCCGCCTGCGGCCCGCCGCCCTCATAGCCGCGCGACCAGAGCCAGGCCTGATCGGAGGCGAGGACGGCGACGCGCCCCTCGCCGACCCGGTCGAGCACGAGGAGCGGCTTGTCGTCGGCGCCGGCCATCACCGTCGCGCCGGAATTCACCTCGACCTCGACCTGCCGCATCCAGCGGCCCCAGCGCGGCGGCTCGCCCGGCGCGCCGCCGCCCCAGCGATCGAGCCCGGCGGTGACGGGGTGGCGCATCCCCTGTTCGGTGAGGGTGGGGAGGTAAGGCGCCTCGATGATCCCCGCGGTCGGCGCGACAGGCAGGATCTCCGCCAGCGGGGTGCGATAGAGGCTCTCGACGCCGGCGAACCACGGCCCGTCGGCGATCAGCACGGCCCCGCCATCCCGGACATAGCGGGCGATGTTGGCGATATAGGGCGAGGGGAGAACGCCGCGCCGGCGGTAGCGGTCGAAGATGATGAGGTCGAACTCGTCCACCTTCTCGAGGAAGAGCTCCCGCGTCGGGAAGGCGATGAGCGAAAGCTCGAAGACCGGCGTCCCGTCCTGCTTGGTCGGCGGGCGGAGGATGGTGAAGTGGACGAGATCGACCGACGGGTCCGCCTTCAGGAGGTTCCGCCAGGTCCGCTCGCCGTTGTGCGGCTCGCCCGAGACGAGGAGCACGCGGAGCCGGTCCCGCACCCCGTTCACGGTGAAGGCGGCGCGGTTGTTGCGGAGCGTGACCTCGCCCTCGGCCGGCGCGAGCGCCAGCTCGACGACGTTGGACCCGCCATGCTCGATGCGGATGGAGAGCTCCGCCGTCCGGCCCGGCTCGGCGATGGCGGCGCCGACCTCGACGCCGTCGACGCTGGCCGTCACCCGCGCCGGGCCGAGGCCGGCGAGCGCGGCGGCGGGGCCGGTCTCCTCCACCTGGAAGCGGAAGGCGACGGTCTCCCCGACGATGCCGAAGGCGGGCGCGGCGGAGACGTGGAGCCGGCGGTCGAACTCCCCCCGCGCGCCGGTCAGAAGCTCATGGACCGGGCCGGGGAAGGCGGCCAGCGCGTCCGCGTCATGCGCCTGCCCGTCGGTGATGAGGAGGGCGCCGGCGATCCGGTCTTCCGGCAGTTCGGCCGCCGCGGCGGCGAGGGTGGAGAGGAGCCGGGTGCCGGGGTCGGAGACCGGGCCGCCCTCGTTCCGAACCCGGACGGTGCGAAGCTCGACCGGGTTCTCGGGCTCCCTCGCGTTCAGCCGGTCGATCGCCTCGGTCGCGGCGATCTCGGCGGCGAGGGCCTGGGCGCGGCGGTCGCCGATCGACTGGCTTTCGCTGTCATCGACGACGAGAAGGGCGATGTCGGGGAGGGCGCGCCGCACCTCCCGCACCAGGGCGGGGTTCGAGAGCGCGACGAGGAGCGTGGCGAAGCCGGCGGCGCGGAGCCACCAGGCTGGCGAGCGGAGCCAGCCGGCGAAGGCGCAGAGGAGCGCCGCCAGCGCCGCGGCGACGCCGAGCGCCCAGAACGGGACGACCGGATCGAAGGCGAGCGCCGCGTTCAATTCCCCAGCCTTTCGAGCAGCGCCGGCACGTGCACCTGGTCGGATTTGTAGTTGCCGGTCAGCGCGTACATCACGACGTTGACGCCGAACCGGAACGCCGTCTCGCGCTGGCGGTAATCGTCGGAGCGGCCGACCGGGGCGAGAAACTCGCCGTTCTGGTCCACCGCCCAGGCCGCGGCCCAGTCCGCCGCGCCGATCACCACCGGGGAGACGCCGTCATTCGGGTCCGAGATCAGGGGCGGCTCGCCCTCGGCGGTCTCGCCCTCGGGCCGCGGCGCCGGGGCCTGGACCCAGACCTCTCCGCCGGTCCAGCGGCCGGGGAAGCGGTCGAGAAGGTAGAAGGTGCGGGTCAGCACATGGTCGGCGGGCACCGGCGTCAGCGGCGGCAGGTCGAGCGCGGCGACGAGGCGGCGGAGCGCCTGGCCGTTCGGCCCGGCGGAGGAGCCCGGCCGCGCCAGATGCGCGTCCCGCGTGTCGAAGATGATCATGCCGCCGGCGCGCATGTAGGCGTTGAGCCTGGCGGAGGCTTCGTCGGACGGGGTCGGCTGCGCCGCGCCGACCGGCCAGTAGAGGATCGGGAAGAAGGCGAGATCGTCGGTTTCGAGATCGACGCCCATCGGTTCCGCCGGCTCCACCGCCGTCCGCGCCGCGAGGACGCGGGAAAGGCCGCGAAGCCCGGCCTCCGACATCGCGTCGAGCGCGGCGTCGCCGGTCTTCACATAGCCGAGCACGGTCTCGTTCGCGGCGATCACGTCGCGGGAGCGCGCATCCTGCGCGTCGGCCCCGCCGGGCCAGGCGAGGGCGAGCGCGAGGAGGATCGCCGCGGCGCCCGGGTTGAAGCGGATGCGCCGTCCCGAGAGGCGGAGCGCGGCGAGCAGATCGACCGCGAAGAGTAGGAGCGCGAGGCCGAGGAGCCAGTGCGCCAGCGGCCGCTCGGTCCGCCCGCCGAAGGTCTCGACACTGGCGGAAAGCGGGTAGGGCGGGGCGAGCGCGGGCGGCGCGGCGGCCGGGAAGAGGTTGACGGCGATCCGCGCCGTCTCGCCGGCCCAGAGGCCGGGCGGCGCATCCGGCCCCGGCGCGTCGGCGAGGCGCTGCGCCGGCACGGCCGGCAGGTCCCCCGGCGCGGCGGCGGCGCGGCCGAACCCGTCGATCGCGGCGACGAGGCGCATCGGCGCCTCGCCTTCGGGGGCCTCGCCGGTTCCGCCCGAGCCGAGCGAGACGAGGCGGCGCAGCATCTCGACGAAAAGGCCCGAGAGCGGAAGGGAGGACCATTCGGCGTTGGCGCCGACATGGAAGAGGACGACGCGGCCGTCGCCGAGCGGCGCGGCGGTGACGAGCGGTGTGCCGTCCTCCAGCGTCGCCCAGGTGCGCTCGGCGAGGCCGGGGCCGATCTCGGCGAGGATCTGCCGGCTCACCGTCACCTCGCGCGGGGCGGTGAGGCCGAAAAACGGGCTTTCGCGGCCGAACTCGCGCACCGCCTGCGGCGCGCCCCAGGCCATGGCGCCGCCGACGGCGCGGCCGCCTCCGGCGCGGAGCGGAACCGGCAGGAGCGGGTCTTCCGCCCCGGGCCCGGCGCCGGCGAGATCGGAGCCGCGGGCGAGGCGCGGCCCGGCGAAGCGGACGAGGAGCCCGCCGGCGCGGACGAAGGCTTCGAGCCCCTCGCGCTCCGGCGGGGTCAGCCGGCCGATATCGGCGAGGAAGACGGCGTCGGGGTTGGCGTCGAGGAGTTGCTCGACCGTCCCTTCCACCACCTCGGCGTTTCGCGCGAGCGCCGTGCGAAGGTAGTGGAGCGAGGAGACGAGGCGGAGCGATTCCGCCTCCGAGCCGCCGGCGGAAAGGCCGACGCGGCGGCGGCGCTGGCTCTCGTCGGTCAGCGCCACGGCGCCGGCGCTCTCTTCGCCGAGAAGGGCGACGCGGGCGATCTGGTTCCGCAGCTCCAGCGGCAGGTCGAGCTCGGCGTCGGCGACCTGCTCGCCCTCCTCGATCGTGGCGTCGAGATTGGCGAGGCGGCGCTCCGCCCCGGCCTCGCCGCTCGGCGCCTTGCCGAAGACGGCGACGCGGAGCGTCTCGGCCGGGCCGGCCTCGGCGCGCATCGCGGAAATCATCAGACGCCCCTCGACGAGGCGCGGCTGCGCCAGGGCGCGGGCGGTTTGTGTCGGCGCGAGGATGCGGAGCGCGCCGAGCCCGTCGAGCGCGGCGACGAGGGCGCCCTCGTCGCCATGATCGAGCCCGTCGGTCAGCCAGGCGATCTCCCGCGCGCCTTCCTCGTCGGAGGCGGCGCGGAGCGCGGCGAAGGCCTCGGCCCATTCGGCGCGGAGCGGCGCCCAGGGCCGCGGCTGCAGCGCCTCGACCATGCCGCGCCATTCGCCCGCCGGCCGCGGCCGGAGGCGGAGATCCGGCGGGACCGGATCGGCGAGGACGTGGAAGGAGACGGGGCGATCCGCCCGCTCGGCGCGGTCAAGCTCGGCGAGGGCGGCGTCGCGGCGCGCCTCCCAATCCGGCGCGCTGGCCCAGCCGCCATCCATGACGAGGACGACGGGGCCGTTCCCGGCCGCGCCCTCGCGCGGGTTCAGCACCGGCTCGGCGAAGGCGAGGATGATGGCGCCGGCGATCATCATGCGAAGGAGGAGCAG
Organism: uncultured Paracoccaceae bacterium; assembly: GCA_937952085.1. GTDB lineage: Bacteria > Pseudomonadota > Alphaproteobacteria > Rhodobacterales > Rhodobacteraceae > Pikeienuella. Next base: position 39,897 of record CALFYQ010000101.1, read on the forward strand.
CCACCAGGGCGTGCGATGCGGCGTCTTTTCGGGGTCTTCGAGGCCGAGAAGGAGGCGGACGCCGGGAAATGAGACGCGGGCCGGCGAGGGCGGCGTCGCGCGGAGGAGAAGCCAGAGGATCGGCAGGAGCGCCAGCGCGCCGAGCAGCCACGGGTTGAGGAAGGCGAGGGGCCCGAATTCCAGCATCAGCGCCGGCCCCCCGCGAGCATGTCATAGAGCCAGAGCAGCGCCTTCCGCGGGCTCTCGTCGGTCCGGTGGACGAGGATGCGCCAGCCGCAGCGGCGCGCCAGCGTCTCCAGCTCGTTCCGCCGCGCGGCGAGCCGGTCCTTGTAGGCGCCCTGGAGGCCGCGGGCGCGGTCCGTCTCGAACTTCACCGCGCGGCCCATCGATTCGAAGATGAGGCGGCCGTCGAAGGGGAAGGTCTCCTCCGCGCGGTCGACGATCTGGACGCAGGCGCCGGCGATCCCGGCCGCGGCGGCGTGCATCAGCGCCGGGAAGATCGCGTCGCCCGGCCCCATGAAATCGGAGAGGAACACGGCCTGCCCGCCGCGCGCGTAATCCGCCTTCGGCGGCGCGCCGTAATCGGGCCGCTTCTGCCGCGTTTCGGAGAGGATGGCGCCCATGCGGCGAAGCTGCGTCTCGCCGCTCGCGGGGCGGGCCGCGTCGGTGCCGAGGAGGCTGACGCGCTCGCCGCCGCGGATGAGAAGGACGCCGAGCGCGAGCGCGAGGAGCGCCGCGCGCTCGCCCTTCGAGCGCACCGCCCGGTCGGAGCGGAAATCCATCGCCAGCGCGTCATCGCGCCAGATCGAGACGGTCTGCGCCGCCTCCCATTCCATCTCCCGGACGAAGAGCTGGTCGGAGCGGGCCGAGCGGCGCCAGTCCACCGCCTGGTGCGGATCGCCGGGCGTCGCCGGGCGGAACTGCCAGAAGGTCTCGCCCGGGCCGGCGCGGCGGCGGCCGTGGACGCCCGAGGCGACCGAGGCGGCGAGCCGCTCCGCCTCCGCCAATAGCGGCGGCAGGGTGCCGGAGATGCGCTCCGCGTCCCGCCGGAGCCAGCCGGCGCCGACACGTTCGACCGTCCGGGGCGCCGAAGGCTCCGGCATCAGGCCGCCGCTTCGGAGAGCCCGAGCGCCCGCGTCGTCAGCGCGTCGATCACGCGCTCGACGCTGTCGCCCTCAGCCCGCGCGGCGAAGGTGAGCGCCATGCGGTGGACGAGGGCGGGCCGCGCCAGCGCGGCGACGTCGTCGATGTCGGGCGCGAGGCGGCCGGCCATCAGCGCCCGCGCCCGCGCCGCGAGCATCAGCGCCTGCGCGGCGCGGGGGCCCGGGCCCCAGACCACCGAGCGGTCGACGAAATCGTAGGCCTCTTCCTCGCGGGGGCGGGCGGCGCGGACGAGGCGGAGGATCGCGTCCACCACGCTCTCGCCGACCGGCATCCGCCGCACCAGCCGCTGCGCGGCGATGAGTTCGGGCCCAGTGAAGACCGGCTGCGCCTCCGCCTCGGCGACGGTGGTGGTGGCGAGGAGGATCTCCTTCTCCGCCGCCAGGGTCGGGTAGGCGACGTCGATCTGGAGGAGGAACCGGTCGAGCTGCGCCTCGGGCAGCGGATAGGTGCCCTCCTGCTCGATCGGATTCTGCGTGGCGAGCACGTGGAAGGGCGGCGTCAGGTCGCGCCGCTGGCCGGCGACGGTGACGAACTTCTCCTGCATCGCCTGGAGGAGCGCGGACTGGGTGCGCGGGCTGGCGCGGTTGATCTCGTCCGCCATCAGGAGCTGGCAGAAGATCGGGCCCTGGATAAAGCGGAAGCTCCGCTGCCCGCCCTGGCCTTCCTCCAGCACCTCGGCGCCGAGGATGTCCGCCGGCATCAGGTCCGGCGTGAACTGGATGCGCTTGGCGTCGAGGCCCATGACGACGCCGAGCGTCTCGACAAGGCGGGTCTTGGCGAGGCCGGGCGCGCCGACGAGGAGCGCGTGGCCGCCGGAGAGCATGGCGGTGAGCGCGAGGTCCACTACCGTCTCCTGCCCGATCACCCGCTTCGCGATCTCGGCCCTCGCGCGGCGCAGCTTGTCGCCGACCGCATCGATCTCGCTGAGGATGTCGGCTTCGTCGCTCATCAACACACTCCCGGAAATCGGCCGCGAGCGTCGTCGCTCGCCCTCGCAACCTATATGGTGCAGTCGGAAGATCGAGTCACGGAACCGAGAATATGTCTGCGCGAAGCGTCACGCCGGCGCCCGACGATCTGGCGAAATCCGTCTCCGCCGCCGCGAAATCGGGCAGGAAGGGGCCGCCCCCGGTCCATCTCTGGAACCCGCCCTATTGCGGCGACCTCGACATCCGGATCGCGCGTAACGGGCAATGGTTCTATCTCGGCTCCCCCATAGGTAGAATTCCGCTGGTCAAGCTCTTCGCTTCGGTGCTGAAGAAGGAGGATGGCCGCCACTACCTCGTCACGCCGGTGGAGAAGATCGGAATCACCGTAGACGACGCGCCTTTCGTCGCCGTTGATTTCCGTGCGGAAGGCGAGGGGCGGGCGCAGGTTCTCACCTTCGAGACGAATGTGGGCGACGAGACCGTCGCCGGCCCGGAGAACCCGATTCGCGTCGAGCGGGACCCGGAGACGGGCGAGCCCTCGCCCTACGTCCATGTCCGCCGCGGGCTCGAGGCCTTGATCGACCGCAAGAGCTATTACCGCCTCGTCGAACTCGGCGCGATGGAGGAGGGTGAGGCCGGGCGCGAGTTCGGGCTTTGGTCCGCGGGCGTCTTCTTCGCGATCTGCCCGGCGGCGGAGCTCGGCCTTTGACGGCGATTCCCGCGGGCCTCGCATCGCGGATCGGCCGGCACGCGGCGACGGGGCGGCTGGCCTGGATCGGGCTCCGGCCCGCGAAGGGCGCCCCGGTCGAAGCGGTGGAGGCGGCGGAGATCGGCGCGGCGGGGCTCATCGGGGACCATCGTTCGGCCGGCGCGGCGGGCCCGCGGGCGGTGACGCTGATCCAGGCGGAGCATCTGCCGGTCATCGCCGCGCTCGCGGCGCGGGCCGACGCGCCGCCGGCGCTCCTGCGGCGGAACCTGGTCGTCGCCGGGATCAACCTTGCGGCGCTCCGGCACGGGCCGCTCCGAATCGGGGCCGCGACGCTGCGGATCACCGGCCCTTGTCCGCCCTGCTCGCGGATGGAGGCGGCGCTCGGCGCCGGGGGCTGGAACGCGATGCGCGGCCATGGCGGCTTCTACGCCGAGGTGCTGGCGGCGGGGCGCGTCGCATGCGGCGACGAGGTCGCGCCCGGGTGAGCGCGCCGCGCCGCGCGGCGCGGGCCGCCCCGGCCGGGGCCGGATTGCGCTTGTCAGGTCTGGCCCCCGCCGTCATGAATCCTGACGAGGGCAATTTTCGCCTGGTCGGATTCGGTTTGGGGGAATGTTCATGAGATTGTTCTTTCGCGGCGCCTGTCCTTTCGGATCGTTCGATGGCGCGTCTTCGGTCGTCTCTCACCCGATCTTCTCGAAGTTTCGCGCGGCCGCGCTTCTCTGGCTCATCGGCGCGCTCGGCCTGCAGCTGGCGAGCCTTCTCGCCGCCGACCCGGGCTGCGGCGGCGGCGTGCGCTGCGCGGACGGGTTCGGCCTCCTCCTGCCGGCGCTGATCGGCGCGGGGGGATTCCTCCTTGCGGCGCGGCGGAGCGGCGACCGGCTCTTCGTCGTCGCGCTCTGGCTCGTCGGCGCGGCGGCGGCGCCGCTGGCGCACTGGGCGCTCCTGCCGGAGGCGAGCGGGGCCGATGCGGCGCGGCTCGCCGGCCTGATCGTCGCTCCGCTGGCCGGTTTCGCCTTCGTCGCGCCGGGACGGGACGCCGCCTGAGCCCCGCGCCTCAGGCCGGCGGCGTCTCGCTCACGTCGGTGACGCCGAGCCCGGCGAGCATGGCGCGAAGCTCGGCCACAGCGGCCTCCAGCGCCGCCCGGTCGGCCGAGCGGACGACGAGCGTCGAGCCCGCGCCCATCCGGTAGAACGGGTAGGAGCCGATCGAGACCTCGGGGCGCCGCGCCGCCAAGTCGGCGAGGGGCCCGGCCATGTCGCCCTCCGGCGCGTTCACCCGGAGCGCCCAGGCGAGCATCGGCGCGCCGCCCTTCAGCGTGGGGCGGATCGTCTCCACCATGGCGTCGAAGACGGCGGGGACGCCGGCCATCACATGGACGTTGCCGATGGTGAAGCCGGGCGCCTGGCTGACCGGGTTCAGGATCAGCGTCGCGCCCTCGGGGATGCGCGCCATGCGGAGTCGGGCCTCGTTGAGCTCCCCGGGCTTGTAATAGGCTTCGAGGATCGCCCGCGCGTCGTCCCGCACGCCGATCGAGACGCCGAAGGCCGCCGCCACCGCGTCGGCGGTGATGTCGTCATGGGTCGGGCCGATGCCGCCCGAGGTGAAGACGTGGTCGTTCCGGGCGCGGAGCGCGTTCACCGCCTCGACGATGGCGCCCTGGTCGTCGGCGACGATGCGGACCTCCCGCATCTCGACGCCGATCTCGGTCAGGATCTGCGAGAGACGCCAGGCGTTGCCCTCCCGCGTGCGGCCCGAAAGCACCTCGTCGCCGATCACCACCATTGCGGCGGTGGGCCGCCTTGCGCCCGCGCTCATGCTGCTTACCTCCCCAAAACCCCCCGGGGATATAACCGAAGCGCGGAAAAACGCCATGAAGGGCCGCCGCGACGCATCGCGCGGCTTGATCGGGGGCGAGGAAGGGCGGAACATGCCGATGGACGGGACGAGGATCTCAGCGGTGGAGCGCAAGAGCGGCGACAGGACGGCCGAGGGCATCAAGCTCCATCGACCGGAGGATTTCGAGGGCATGCGCGCCGCCGGCCGGCTCGCGGCCGAGGTCCTCGACGCGATCGGCCCTCTAGTGGAGCCGGGCGTCACCACGGGCGCGCTCGACGACTTCATCCATGACCGGATCATCGCCGCCGGCGCCATTCCGGCGACGCTAGGCTATCGCGGCTACACCAAGTCCTCCTGCATATCGATCAACCATGTCGTCTGCCACGGCATCCCCGGCCCGAAGGCGCTGAAGCCGGGCGACATTCTCAACATCGACGTGACGGTGATCCTCGACGGCTGGTTCGGCGACACCAGCCGGATGTACGTGGCGGGGCAGGCGAGCCGCCGCGCCGAGCGGCTGATCGACATCACCCACGAGGCGCTCCTGCGCGGGGTGGCGGCGGTGCGGCCGGGCGCGACCTTCGGCGATATCGGCCACGCCATCCAGTCCTACGCCGAGGCGGAGCGCTGCGGCGTGGTGCGGGATTTCTGCGGCCACGGGCTCGGCCGCGTCTTCCACGACGCGCCGAACGTTCTGCATTACGGACGCCCCGGCGCGGGCGCGGTGCTCAGGCCCGGCATGTTCTTCACCATCGAGCCGATGGTGAATCTCGGCCGGCCGGAGACCAAGATCCTGAACGACGGCTGGACCGCGGTGACGCGGGACCGCTCCCTCTCCGCCCAGTTCGAGCATTCGGTCGGCGTGACCGAGGCGGGCTGCGAGATCTTCACCCTCTCCCCGGCCGGCAAGTTCCACCCGTTCCACTGAACGGCCGCCGCGCGCCCGGCTTGAAACCGGGCCGGTTCTCGTCTCTAGATCGCGGACAGACCGGTGGGCGCAGCCCCCGGCGAAAAGAACGCCTCAACGGGAGAGGACCCATGAGAAAGACCCTGACCGCCGCCGCCGCGGCGAGCTTCGCCCTTGTGGCCGGCGCCGCCGCCGCCGAGGACGTGAAGATCGGCGTGATCCTTGGCTTCACCGGCCCGCTCGAGTCGATCACGCCCGGCATGGCCGCGGGCGCCGAGCTGGCGATGAAGGAAGTTTCCGACGCCGGCGGCATCCTCGGGGGCATGAAGGTGATCCCGATCCGGGGCGACTCGACCTGCGTCGACGCCGCCGCCGCCACCGCCTCCGCCACCCGGCTGATCACTTCCGACGGCGTTTCCGCCATCATGGGCGCGGACTGCTCGGGCGTGACCACCGCGATCCTGCAGAACGTGGCGATGCCGAACGGCGTCGGCATGATCTCGCCCTCGGCCACCTCTCCGGCGCTGTCGAGCATCGAGGACAACGGCCTCTTCTTCCGCACCGCGCCGTCCGACGCGCGGCAGGGCCAGATTGTCACCGACATCCTGACCGGCAAGGGCGTGAAGGAGATCGCGATCTCCTACACCAACAACGATTACGGCAAGGGCCTGGCCGACTCGATCGAGTCGAACTTCAAGGCCGCCGGCGGCAAGGTCACGCTCAACGCCCCGCACGAAGACGGCAAGGCGGACTATTCCGCCGAGGTCGGCGCGCTCGCGTCCGCGGGCGGCGAGGTGCTGGTCGTCGCCGGCTATCTCGACCAGGGCGGCAAGGGCGTGATCCAGGCCGCGCTCGACGCCGGCGCCTTCGACACCTTCTACCTGCCGGACGGCATGGTCGGCGACAGCCTTGTCGAGGCGATCGGCCCGGCGCTCAACGGCTCCTTCGGCGCCCTTCCGGGCACCGACAGCGACGGCGCCGCGAAATTCGCCGAGATGGCGAAGGTCGCGGGCTTCGAGGTCGTCGCCTTCTCGCCGGAGAGCTACGACGCCGCCGCCCTCATGATGATGGCGATGGAGGCCGCGAAGTCGTCGAACTCCGCCGACTGGTCGACGAAGGTGATGGACATCGCCAACGCGCCGGGCGAGCCGATCCTCCCGGGCGAGCTCTCCAAGGCCCTCGAGATCATCCGCGGCGGCGGCGACGTCGACTATGTCGGCGCCTCGGCGGTCGAGCTGATCGGCCCGGGCGAGAGCGCCGGCGCCTATCGCGAGATCAAGATCGAGGACGGGATCAAGACGGTCGGCTTCCGCTGATCCGTTCCGATCTACGCGGGCGCGGCCCGGCGCATCGTCGCCGGGCCGTAGCCGAGGGGCGCCGATGATCCGGGTCGAGAACGTTCACAAGCATTTCGGCGGCGTCCGCGCCGTGAACGGCGCGACGCTGGAGATCGCCGAAGGCTCCATCACCGGGCTGATCGGCCCGAACGGGGCCGGCAAGACCACGCTCTTCAACTGCATCGCCGGCGCCTTTCCGCCGACCTCGGGCCATGTCTTCCTGGGCGGCGAGGAGATCACCGGCCTGCCGCCGCACGAGCTCTTCGCCAAGGGCGTGCTCCGCACCTTCCAGATCGCCAAGGAATTCTCCTCTCTCACGGTGCGGGACAACCTCGCCATGGTGCCGCCCGGCCAGTCCGGCGAGCGGCTCTGGGACGCCTGGTTCGCCCGCGGCAAGGTGCGCGAGGAGGAGGCGGCGATCCGCCGCCGCGCCGACGAGGTGATCGAGTTCCTCAATCTCGGCCGCGTCGCGGACGAACTCGCGGGCAACCTTTCCGGCGGCCAGAAGAAGCTGGTGGAGCTCGGCCGCACCATGATGGTGGAGGCGAAGATCGTCTTCCTCGACGAGGTCGGCGCCGGGGTGAACCGCACCCTCCTCAACACCATCGCCGACGCGATCCAGCGCCTCAACCGGGAGCGCGGCTATACGTTCTGCCTGATTGAGCACGACATGGATTTCATCGCCCGGCTCTGCGACCCGGTCATCGTCATGGCCGAGGGCGCGGTGCTGACGAAGGGCACGCCCGAGGAGGTGATGTCCGACGAGCGCGTGATCGAGGCCTATCTCGGCCACGGCGTGAAGAACAAGGCGGAGGTCGGGGGGTGACCGAGCCCTACCTCATCGGCGAGAAGATGGTCGGCGGCTATGGCGGCGCGACCATTCTCAACGGCTGCACCATCGCGGTGAACCGGGGCGAGATCGCCGTCATCGTCGGGCCGAACGGGGCGGGGAAGTCGACCGCGATGAAGGCGGTCTTCGGCATGCTGGCGCTCCGCGAGGGCGCGGTGCGGCTCGGCGGCGAGGAGATCACGCATCTCTCGCCGCAGGACCGTGTGCCGAAAGGCATGGCCTTCGTGCCGCAAACCTCGAATGTCTTCGCAGGCATGACGGTGCGCGAGAACCTCGAAATGGGCGCCTATCTCCGCCGCGACGACATCTCGGAGACGATGGAGCAGGTCTTCACGCTCTTCCCCATCCTCCGCGAGAAGGCGGGCCAGAACGCCGGCGAGCTTTCCGGCGGCCAGCGCCAGCAGGTGGCGGTCGGCCGCGCCCTGATGACGAAGCCCTCCGTCCTCATGCTGGACGAGCCGACGGCGGGCGTCTCCCCCATCGTGATGGACGAGCTCTTCGACCGGATCATCGAGATCCGCCGCACCGGCATCGCCATCCTGATGGTGGAGCAGAACGCAAGGCAGGCGCTCGAGATCGCCGACAAGGGCTTCGTCCTCGTCGGCGGGGAGAACCGCCATACCGGGACCGGGCGCGAGCTTCTCGCGGACCCGGAAGTCCGCCGCAGCTTCCTCGGAGGTCGATGATGCGCGCGCTCCTTCTCGCCGGCCTGATCGCCGCCGCCGCCGCCGGGCCGGCCCTCGCCGAGCGGATCGAATGCTCGTTCAAGCGGGCCTGCGCCGCCGGCGAATCCTGCCCGCGCAAGGACTACAAGGTGACGATCAACGCCGAAGGCGACCGCGCCGCCCTTTTCATCGACGAGAAGGTGATCGGCATGAAGCGCGACGCGCAGCTCTATCTCCAGCTTTTCGTCGACGAGGGCGCGGGGCCGGGCCGGCAGGTGGTGGTGATCCACCGGAACGGCGACGCCGCGCTCTCGATCTTCGGCGGGCTCGAGGCGGATCGGCTGGTCGCCGCCCACTACGTCGGGCGCTGCTCGGGCGCCGGCGAATGACGGACATTCTCAACGCCCTCGTCGTTCTGGCCAATTTCGTGCTGGTGCCGGGCGCCTCCTATGGCGCGCAGCTTGCGCTCGGCGCGCTCGGCATCACGCTGGCCTATGGCGTGCTGCGCTTCTCCAACTTCGCGCATGGCGACACGATGGCGATCGGCGCGATGGCCGTGGTGCTGGCGACCTGGGAGTTGCAGGCGCTCGGCGTCTCGATCGACCCGCTGCCGACCGCGCTGCTCGCCCTGCCGGTCGGCATCCTCGCCTGCGCCGCGCTCCTTCTCGGCACCGACCGGGTGATCTATCGCTTCTACCGGACGCGGCGGAGCGCGCCGGTGATCTTCGTGATCGTCTCGGTCGGCGTCATGTTCATCTATTCCGGCCTCGTGCGCTTCGTGATCGGGCCGGAGGACCAGAACTTCGCCGACGGCGCCCGCTTCATCATTTCGGCGGGCGACTTCAAGCGGATGACCGGGCTCGACGAGGGGCTGGCGATCCGCGCCAGCTCGGTCCTCACCGTCGCGGTGGCGCTCATCGTCATGGGCGCCCTCTTCTGGTTCCTGCAGAAGACGCGGATGGGCAAGGCGATGCGCGCCTATGCCGACAACGAGGACCTGGCGCTGCTCTCCGGCGTCAACCCGGACCGGGTGGTGACGGTGACCTGGCTCATCATCGCCGCGCTCGCCACCGTCGCCGGCACGCTCTACGGCCTCGACAAGACGTTCAAGGCCTTCACCTATTTCCAGCTTCTCCTGCCGATGTTCGCGGCCGCCATCGTCGGCGGCATCGGCAACCCGATCGGGGCGATCCTCGGCGGCTTCGTCATCGCCTATTCCGAGGTCGGGGTGACCTACGCCTACAAGCGTTTCCTCGGGCATCTCCTGCCCGAGAGCCTCGCGCCCGAGAGCCTCGTCCAGCTTCTGGGCACGGAATACAAGTTCGCCGTCTCCTTCGTCATCCTCGTCGTCGTCCTCCTGGTGCGGCCGACCGGCATCCTGCGGGGGAAGGTGGTATGAGCGAGCGCGCCCGCGGCCCGGTCTTCTTCGCGATCATGGCGGCGCTTCTCGCCGGCGTCGGGCTGCTGCAGTCCTGGACGCTGGCCCTCGCCATCGTGAACCTCTGCCTGATCTCCTCGATCATGGCGCTCGGGGTGAACATCCAGTGGGGCTACGCCGGGCTCTTCAATGTCGGCATGATGGGCTTCGCCGCGGTCGGCGGCGTCGCCGCGGTGATCGTCTCGAAGGACCCGGTGGGCGAGGGCTGGGCGGCGGGCGGGCTGAACCTCTTCCTCACCGCGCTCTGCATCGTCGTCACCGTGGCGGCCGCGCTGCTCCTCCGCGCGCGGATGGCGCCGGGGCGGGTGCGTAACCTTTCCGTCGCGGCGGTGATCCTCGTCGGCTATCTCCTCGCCCGGGCGGCCTTCTTCCCGGCGGTGGACGCGATCGAGGCGGTGGACCCGGCGCTCGCCGGCTATCTCGGCGGGCTTGGCCTGCCCATCGTCGTCGCCTGGGCCGTGGGCGGGGTGATGGCGGCCGGCGTCGCCTGGATGATCGGCAAGCTCACGCTCGGCCTCCGGTCCGACTATCTCGCCATCGCCACGCTCGGCATCTCGGAAATCCTCGTCTTCGTCGCCAAGAACGAGGACTGGCTGACCCGCGGCGTGAAGAACGTGACCGGCCTGCCGCGCCCGGTGCCCTACGAGGTGGACCTCCAGACCGACCAGTGGTTCCTCGACCTCTGCGCCTCGCTCGGCGCGGACCCGGTGGCCTTCTCCTCGATCTTCGTGGCGATCTGCTACGGGCTCCTCTTCGCCGCCGTGCTCCTCCTTCTCCTCTGGCTCTCCGAGCGGGCGCTCAACTCGCCCTGGGGCCGGATGATGCGCGCGATCCGCGACAACGAGGACGCCGCCGAGGCGATGGGGAAGGACGTGACCTATCGCCGGCTTCAGGCCTTCGTCCTCGGCTCCGCGGTCTGCGGCATCGCGGGCGCGATGCTGACGACGCTCGACGGGCAGTTCACCCCCGGCACCTACAACCCGCTCCGCTTCACCTTCCTGATCTGGGTGATGGTGATCGTCGGCGGCTCCGGCAACAACTGGGGCTCGGTGCTCGGCGGCTTCCTGATCTGGTTCGTCTGGATCGAGGCGGAGCCGGTCGGCCGCGGCCTGATGGAGCTGATCACCTCCGGCATGGCGGAGGGCGACCCGTTCGCCAAGCGGCTGACCGACAGCGCCGCCTACATGCGCTTCGTGCTGATGGGCGTGATCCTCCTCGTCACGCTTCGCTTCGCGCCGCGCGGCCTCCTGCCGGAAAAGGCGCGGCTCGGCCACTGAGGCGCTTCGCCGGGCGGCGCGCCGCCCGATCGGGAGGGACGCGATGGACATCGTGGCGCTCGGCTATCTCGGCGTCGAGGCGGCCTCCGGCGAGGATTGGGCCGGCTTCGCCACCGGCCAGCTCGGCATGATGGCGGCGGGGCGGGGCGGCGGGCTTCGCCGCTTCCGGATGGACGACCGCAAGCAGCGCCTGATCGTGCGGGAGACCGGGCGCGACGGGCTCGGCTTCATGGGTTGGGAGGCGCGGGACGCCGCCGCGCTCTACCGGCTCGCGGCCCGGCTCGACGATGCCGGCGTCGATGTCCGCCCCGGCGACCGGGCCCTCGCTGCCGAGCGGCATGTCGCCGATCTCGTCTGGCTGCGGGACCCGGCGGGCAACCGGCTCGAGATCTTCGTCGGGCAGGAGGATGACGCGGAGCCCTTCCGCCCCGGCCGCCCGGTTTCGGGCTTCGTCACCGGCGCGATGGGCATGGGCCACGCCGTGCTCCACGCGCGGGACCCGGACGCGCTGATGCCGTTCTACCGGGACCTGCTCGGCTTTCGAATCTCCGACCACGCGCGGGAGCCGATCACCTTCTACTTCCTCCACGTGAACGAGCGGCACCATTCCTTCGCCCTTCTCGGCACCGGGCGGGAGGGGTTCCACCATTTCATGGTGGAGATGAAGGGGCTGGACGATGTCGGGCAGGGCTTCGACCTCGCCATAGAGGGGGACCGTGTCGCCTACACGCTCGGCCGTCACACCAACGACTGGATGACGAGCTTCTACGCCGTCACGCCCTCCGGCTTCTTCGTCGAGACCGGCTGGGGCGGGCGGCGGATCGACCCGGCGCGGTGGGAGCCGGAATTCATGACCGACGGGCCGAGCTTCTGGGGCCATGACCGGCCCTATCTGCCGGAGGCGGAGCGCGCCCGCTTCCGCGAGATGCGCCTCGCGGCGGCGGCGAAGGGGATGCGCGTTCCGGCGGAGGGGCCGGTCCATTGCGCCTGGCTGGAAGGGTTGCGTCGGTAAGGGACGCGATCGAGGCGGTTAGGCTCGAACCCGGGGCCATTGAGCCTGCCATGTCCGAGCCGCGAGCGGAGGGCCGCGACCGCCCGCCCGCTTGGAGGGGCGGACGCGGACCGGGCTGGTCGCCCGGGCCCGGGATGGATGGCCAAGGCGCACCCTACTTCCCGCCGTCGGCGGATGACTGCCGATGGCCCCTCGGGACGCTCCCGCAAACTCGCCCGCTTCCGAGCGTCGGCCCCGCTTGATCTTCCCCCGCGGCGGTGGTCCGGTCGCCGGAGGCGAAGCGGGAGTCGGACAATGGGCGCGGCGGCGGCGGGGATGAGCGCGGAGACCATCCTCCTTTTCATCGGCGCGGCGGCGATCCTCTTCCTCACGCCCGGGCCCAACATGATGTTCGCCGTCGCCTGCGGCCTCGCCGGCGGCCCGCGCGCGGGCATCGCCGCCGGGCTCGGCGCGGCCACCGGCATCGTGGTCCATACCGGCTTCGCGGCGGTGGGGCTGACCGCGCTTCTCGCCGCCTCGCCCTCGCTTTTCGGCGCGCTCCGCTGGATCGGCGCCGCCTATCTCCTCTGGCTCGCCGTCGCCGCCTGGCGCGCGGGCGACGCGCTGGAAGGCAGGCTGGGGCGCGATACGCCGCGCCGCGCCTTTCGCCGCGCGCTTCTCACCTCCCTCCTCAACCCGAAGCTTGCATTCTTCATGATCGCCTTCCTGCCGCAGTTCGTCTCTCCCGAAGCCGGGCCCGCCTGGGCCCAGTTCGTCATCCTCGGCGCGATCCTCGCGCCGCTCGCCGCGATGTTCGATTGCAGCTACGGCGCCTTCGCCGGCGCCGCGGCCGACCGGATCCGCCGCGCCTCGAAGGCGCTCAACCGGATCAGCGCGCTCATCTTCGGCGGCCTCGCGGCCCGGCTGGCGCTCTCATGACCCGGCTCTCCAATCGCATCCTCACCCTCGACGGGGACGACCGGAACGGCGACGGCTGGGCGGTCTATTACCGCGCCCGCGCGCTGCAGGAGGCGGGGCGGAAGATCACCATGCTCTGCATCGGCGAGCACGATTTCCGCACGCCGGGCTTCATCATCGACCGGATGGACGCCTCCGCCCGCGGCGGCAACACCGGCTACGCCCTCTCGCTCGGCCAGCGCGGGCTCCGCGAGGCGGTGGCGGTGGCCGAGGCGAAGGCGACCGGCGCGCCGACGACCGCCGACAACGTCATCATCACCACCGGCGGGCAGGCGGCGCTTTTCGCGGCGATGTGCGCGGCGCTCGATCCGGGCGATCTCGCGGTGATCGTGGACCCGTTCTACGCCACCTATCCCGCCACGGTGCGGGGCGCGGGCGGCCGGCTCGGAATCGTTCCGGCGCGGCCGGAGCGCGGCTTCCAGCCGGACCCGGACGAGGTCTACGCCGCCACCGAGGGGGCGCGCGCGCTTCTCATCAACACGCCGCACAACCCGACCGGCGCGGTCTATTCGAGGAAGACGCTCGAAGGGATCGCCGAGGTGGCGAAGGCGCGGGACCTCTGGCTCATCTCCGACGAGGTCTACCGCACCCAGGTCCATGAGGGCGCGCACCTGACGCCGCGGCTCCTCCCCGGCATGGCGGAGCGGACGCTGGTGGTGGGCTCGCTCTCGAAATCCCACGTGATGACCGGCTTCCGCATCGGCTGGCTGATCGCGCCCGAGCACGCCATCGACCCGCTCCGGCGGATGGCCAACGCCACCACCTATGGCGTTCCGGGCTTCATCCAGGACGCGGCGGAGACGGCGCTTCGCGACGGCGCGGAGACCGAGGCCGAGACCGCCGCGATCTATCGGCGCCGGCGCGACGCGGCGCTCGACGCGCTGGCGAATTCCGGCCTCAAGGTCTCGCCGCCCGAGGGGGGCATGTATCTGATGATCGACGTGCGGCCGACCGGGATGGACGGGGAGAGCTTCGCGCTCGCGCTCCTCGAGGCGGAGGGGATCGCGGTGATGCCCGGGGAGAGCTTCGGCCGCGCCGCCGCCGGGCATCTCCGCGTCGCGCTGACGGTGGAGGATGGCGAGATGGTCGAGGCGCTCCGCCGGCTCGCCGCCTTCGCCCGCGCGAAGGCCGCCTCGTGACCCCGCCGGCCCATGCCCGCGTCGTCATCGTCGGCGGCGGCGTCTCGGGCTGTTCGGTCGCCTATCACCTCGTCAAGCAGGGCTGGACGGATGTGGTCCTGCTGGAGCGGAAGCGGCTGACCAGCGGCACCACCTGGCACGCCGCCGGCCTCGTCGCGCAGCTTCGGGCCACCGCGGCGATGACGCGGCTCGCGAAATACACGCAGGAGCTCTACGGCGCGCTCGAGGCCGAGACCGGCGTCGCCACCGGGTTCAAGCGGGTCGGCTCGATCTCGATGGCGCTGACCGAGGCGCGCAAGGAGGAGCTTCTGCGCCAGGCCTCGATGGCGCGCGCCTTCGGCGTCGAGGCGGAGCCGATCGGCCCGGCGGAGATCGCCGCCCGCCACCCGCTGGTGGAGACCGGCGACGCCAAGGTCGGCGTCTATCTCTCGCAGGACGGGCAGGCGGACCCGGCCGCGGTCGCCCTCGCCATGGCGCGCGGCGCGCGGAACATGGGCGCCCAGCTCTTCGAGAACGTGAAGATGATTGCGGCGAAGCGGGCCGGCCGCCGCATTCTCTCCCTCGACTGGGCGAGCGCGGAAGGGCGCGGAACCATCGCCTGCGAGCATGTCGTCAACTGCGCCGGCATGTGGGGCCGCGACGTGGGCGAGATGCTGGGCGCGCCGGTTCCGCTCCAGGCCTGCGAGCACTTCTACGTGGTGACGCCGCCGATCCCGAACCTCGGCGCGCTGCCGGTGCTGCGGGTGCCGGACGAGTGCGCCTATTACAAGGCCGACGCCGGGCGGATGATGCTCGGCGCCTTCGAGCCGAAGGCGAAGCCCTGGGGGTTGAAGGGCATCCCGGAAGAGTTCGAGTTCGACCAGTTGCCGGACGATCTCGACCATCTCGCGCCGGTGCTGGAGGCCGGGATGGCGCGAATGCCCGCGGTGAGCGACGCCGGCATCCAGACCTTCTTCAACGGCCCCGAGAGCTTCACGCCGGACAACGCCTATCATCTCGGCCTTGCGCCGGAGATGGACAATGTCTGGGTCGCGGCCGGGTTCAACTCGATCGGCATCCAGTCCGCCGGCGGCGCGGGCATGGCGCTCGCCGCCTGGATGGAGACGGGCGAGGCGCCCTTCGACCTCGGCGCGGTGGACGCCGCCCGCACCTCCGCCTTCCAGAAGAACCGCCGCTATCTGGCGGAGCGGGCGACCGAAAGCCTCGGCCTTCTCTACGCCGACCATTTCCCGACAAGGCAGAAGGCGACGGCGCGGGGCGTCCGCCGCTCGCCGGTCCACGCCCATCTCGTCGCCGAAGGCGCCGCGCTCGGCGAGACGGCGGGCTGGGAGCGGCCGCTCTGGTTCGCCCGCGGCGGCGCGGCGCGCGAATACCCCTATGGCTGGGGCCGCGAGGGCTGGTTCGAGGCTTCGGCCGCCGAGCACCGGGCGATGCGGCAGGGCGTCGGGCTCTACGACATGTCGTCCTTCGGCAAGCTCCGGATCGAGGGGCCGGACGCGGAGGCCTTCCTCAACGAGGTCGCCTCGGCGGAGATGGCGGTGCCGGAGGGGCGGATCGTCTACACCTGCTTCCTCAATTCCCGCGGCGGGGTGGAGGCGGACGGCACCGTCGTGCGACTTTCCGAGACCGCTTTCCTTCTCGTCACCGCCGCCGCCACGCTCCGCGCCGACGAGGCGCGGCTTCGCCGGCAGATCCGCGACCGGCGCGTCGTCGTCACCGATGTCACCGCCGGCGAGGCGGCGCTGGCCGTGATGGGGCCGAAGGCGCGGGACCTGATGCGCGCCGTCTCGCCCGACGACTGGTCGGACGCCGCGCTGCCGCTCCGCACCGCGCGGGAGGTCGAGATCGGCATGGGAACCGCGCGGGCGCACCGGCTTTCCTATGTCGGCGCGCTCGGATGGGAGCTCTTCGTTCCGGCCGACCAGGCGGCGCATGTGTTCGAGACGCTGGCGGAGGCGGGCGCCGGGCTCGGCCTCGCCTTCTGCGGCATGTACGCGGTGAATTCCTGCCGGATCGAGAAGGCCTTCCGCCATATGGGCCATGACATGAGCCCGGAGGACCATGTGGTGGAGGCCGGCCTCGGCCATGCGGTCGGCTGGCGGAAGCCCGCCTTCCTCGGGCGCGACGCCGCGCTCCGGGTGAAGGAGGCGGGGCCGGAGCGGCGGCTGATCGGGCTTCTGCTCGACGACGCGGAGGCGACGCTCCACCACAACGAGCCGATCCTTCGGGACGGGCGGATCGTCGGGCGGATCGCCAGCGCCGGGCACGGCCACAGCGTCGGCGGGCCGGTCGGCCTCGGCTATGTCGAGGCGCCGGAGCCGGGCGCGGGCTGGGCCGAAGGCGCCTTCGAGGTGGAGATCGCCGGCCGGCGGGTCTCGGCACGGGCCTCGCTCAAGGCGTTCTACGACCCCGCCGGCGTTGAAATGGCGGGGTGAGAGGGCGTAACGTTTCGTTCTTCCTTTCGCGGCGAAAAAGACGGATGAGCGATCTTCGTGCGGTCATCGAGGCGTTTCAGACGCGCCTCTGGGGGAAGGGCGACCCGTCGGTCATCGACGAGCTGATGAGCGACGACGTCGAGGTCTTCGGCATCGAGGCCGAGCCGATGCATGGCGGGGCCGCCTATGCGGCGCTTCACCGGATGCTGGCGGCGCAGTTCGCCGACATCACCGTGGTCATTCTCCACACGGTCGAGGACGGCGAGTGGATCGCGGGCGAATCGATGTTCGCGGCGCGACACCGCGCCAGGGGCGGCGAGATCGCGGCGCGCAGCATGTTCATGGCGCGGATCGTCCATGGGAAGATCGTCTCGATGCGGAGCATCCTCGATCTTCTGAGCGCCTTCGAGCAGGCCGGGCTCCTGCCGCCGCTGACGCTCGAATCGCTCCTTCTCGGGCGGCGGCCGAAATTATGAGGCCGGGGCCTTAGAACCAGCCTTTCCGCTTGAAGTAGATCAGCGGAACCGCCGCCGAGATCGCCATCATCAGGAGCGCGAACGGATAGCCGAGCGGCCAGTCGAGCTCCGGCATGACGTGGAAGTTCATGCCGTAGATCGAGGCGACGAGGGTCGGCGGCAGGAAGATCACCGCGACGACCGAGAAGATCTTGATGATCGCGTTCTGCTCCACATTGATGAGGCCGAGCGTGGCGTCGAGCAGGAAGCCGGTCTTCTGCATCAGGTAGCCGGCATGCTCCGAGATGGTGCGGACGTCGCGAAGCTGCGTCTTCAGCATCGCCTTCGCGTCCTTGCCGGGCTTCTGCGTGTCGATCACCGCGCCGAGAAAGCCGAGAAGGCGCTCCATCGTCACCAGGCTGTCGCGAAGCTGGGCGAGGCGGCCGTCCTGCCGGCCGATCTCTTTCAGGATCGCCCGGAGGTCGCCCGCGCCGGCGCTTTCCGCCTCGAAGACGCGGGTCGAGAGCGCGTCGATCTTGCGGCCGGAAATCTCGGTGATGTCGGCGAGCCGGTCGATCACGTCCTCGAGGAGGCCGATCAGCGCCGTCGCCGCGGAATGGCAGGGGATCGCCGCCTTGCCGGCGCGGCCGGGATAGGTCTCGAACGGGCGCGGCGTGTGCCGGCGCACCGTCACCAGCCGGTTCGCGCCGAGCATGAAGGTGACGGGCGCGATCTCGGCGCGGTCGGTCTGGGTGTAGGCCGGCAGGAGCGCCGTCATCACCGCGACGCCGTTCTCGATGTAGAGGCGGGAGGAGACTTCGATCTCGTCCTGTTCGGCCGGGGTCGGCACGCCGGCCCCGATCAGGCCGCCGACAAGGCGGCGCTCCTCCTCGTCGGGGCTCAGAAGGTCGATCCAGGCGGCCTCGTCGGGCCCGGACGGGGCGAGCCCGCCATGTTCGACGCGAAACGCCGCCAGCATCAGAACCACCCCTTGCGGCGGAAGTAGATCAGCGGCGCGATCGCCGAGACCACCATCAGGCCGAGCGCGATCGGGTAGCCGTAGGGCGCGTCGAGCTCCGGCATGAAGTGGAAGTTCATGCCGTAGACCGAGGCGACCAGCGTCGGCGGCAGGAAGACGACGGCGACGATCGAGAACATCTTGGTGATGGCGTTCTGCTCGATGGAGATGAGGCCGAGCGTGGCGTCGAGCAGGAAGTTGGTCTTCTGCATCAGGAACTGCGCCTGTTCCGAGATGGTCCGCACATCCCGTTGAAGCGTGGCGAGATGGGCCAGAACCTTCGCCGGCGCGCCGCGCTGGGCGAGGAGCGGCTCGGCGAAGGCGAGAAGCCGCTCGATGGTGACGAGGCAGTCCCGCACATGGGTGATGATCGCGTCGCGCCAGCCGATCTTCTGGAGGCGCATCTGAAGGTCGGGCTTCTCCCCCGGCGCCGGGCGGAAGACGCTCGTCGTCAGCGCCTCGATCTTGCGGCCGACATATTCGATGAGGTCGGCGAGCCGGGCGATGGTCTCCCCGAAGCGGCCGACCAGCACTGGCGCCGGCCCGTCGCAGCGGAGCGCGCCGCGCCCGGCCCGCGGCGGCCAGGTCTCGAAG
>CALFYQ010000102.1 GCA_937952085.1 uncultured Paracoccaceae bacterium
CAGAGGATCACCGGAACGAAGCCGAGCGCGTGGAGCGCCCAGGCCCGCGCCACGTCCCGCCGCCCGGAAAGCATCAGCCGCGCATCGGCGGCGAGGAAGCGGAGCCAGCCGAGCGCCGGGCCGATCAGCATCCGCCCGAGCGCTGCGTTGTTGACGACGAGAAGCGCCTTCATCCAGGGCGGCTGCCGGGCCCAGACCTCCGGATCGAGATACCAGCTTTCCGGGTCGTCATAGGGGTCGGTCAGGCGCGCGTCCCGGTGGTGGGCGAGATGGGTGTCGCGATAGCGCCGCCAGGGATAGGCGAAGCCGAGCGGCAGGCAGACCAGCGCCTCGTTCACCAGCGGCCAGCGCGTCGGGTGCCCGTGCAGCGCCTCGTGCTGGAGCGAGGAATGGAAGGCGATCACCACCGCGAGGCCGAGATAGCCGAGCCCGAACGGCGCCGCGCCCGCCGTGAGCGTCAGCGCGGCGTAGAGCCCATAGCAGGATGCGAGCGCGACCCAGGTCGGCCACTCGCAGCGGGATGCGGTCATCGAAGGCGCCCCAGCCGGCGGACGCCGGCGCGTTACCCTGTCAGCAGTGGGCCAGATGTCACGAAAAAGTCAACGACGCAGAAGCCGCGTCACCTCCGAGGCGATCCACCCGGCGATCAGCGCGATCACCACCGAAAGCACGCCGTAGAGCCGCGGCTGATCGAAGGCCAGCTCGTGCAGGAACCGCTCCATGCCCACTTTCCGAACCTCGATCCGCGTCTCGAAGACGTCGACCACCTTCCGATCCCGCAGGAGGAACACCCGCGCGGCGTAGTCCCCCTCGACGAGGTTGGAGGGAAGATCGACGCGGGTCTGGAACAGGGTCCGCCCGATCGTCTGCACCCGGGCCACGCTCTGGGCATAGGCGCCGGATTCGCGCCGCAGGCGGATCAGCGCCTTCTGGAAATCCGCCGGGTCGGCATCCGGCCCGGCGGCGCCGACGACCCGCACCGCCTTGTCGATGGTGATGCGGTGGCGGAGATCCTCCGTCTCCGAGAGCACCTCGTCGAGCGGGCCCGAGGCGGCCACGGCGTAAAAGCTGGGCGCCTCGTCGATCTCCACCGTCGCGGTGTTGGTCCAGACCCCGAGCACCCGGCTCTTGCGGCGCACCGGCGCCGGGCCGCGCGGGCCCGTCACGGTGATGACGAAATCGAGTTCGTCGTCCCGCACATCCGGAAAGCGGCCGCGCTCCACCGCGCCGTAGATGAAGATCTCGGAACCGGTGAATGTGGCGGTGATGCCGACCGCCCGCTGGCTGAGCGCCGCGATCACCCGTTCCTCCTGCGCCGCCGCTGACGCCGCGACGAGAAGACCGAGCAGGAGCGCGAGCGCCTTCACTTCGCCGGCCCCGCGCCGATCGAATAGAGCTCCGTCGGCGTCACGACGAGATCGAGCGCGATCTTGCCGCAGACCGTTAGGACAAGCAGCGCGAGGAGGATGCGAAGGCTTTCCGCCCGGATGCGGACGCCGATCCGCGCGCCGATCTGCGCCCCGATCACGCCGCCGACGATGAGGAGGAGCGCCAGCACCGCGTCCACCGTCTGGTTCTGCGCGGCATGGAGATAGGTGGTGAGCGCGGTGACGAAGATGATCTGGAAGAGCGAGGTGCCGACCACCACCGCCGTCGGCATGCCGAGAAGATAGATCATCGCCGGCACCATCAGGAAGCCGCCGCCGACGCCCATGATCGCGGCGAGCACGCCAACGCCCATGCCGATGATGAAGGGCGGGATGGCGGAGATGTAGAGCTTCGACTGGCGGAACCGCATCTTGAACGGCAGGCCGTGGACCCAGCCGTGATGCCGCCGCGGAGCCGGCGCGCCGCGCCGCGCCTTCAGGAGCGCGCCGACGCTCTCCTTCAGCATCAGCCCGCCGACGCCGCCGAGGAAGATGACGTAGGAGAGCGCGACGAAGAGCTCGACCTGCCCGAGCGCGCGCATGAGCTGGAAGAGCTCGACCCCGAGCCCGGACCCCACCGCGCCGCCGAGCGAGAGCACCACGCCCATCCTGATGTCGACGGTCCTTCGCCTGAAATGGGCGAGGACGCCGGAGACCGAGGAAGCGATGAGCTGGTTCGCCCCGGTCGCGACCGCCACCGACGGCGAGATGCCGATGAACATCAGGATCGGCGTCATCAGAAAGCCGCCGCCGACGCCGAAAATCCCCGAGAGCATGCCGATGCCGGCGCCGATCCCGAGCAGCAGGAAGGCGTTGACCGATAGCTCGGCGATAGGGAGGTAGATCTGCATCGGGCCCCCCGGCTGGGCCTTCGGTTCTACGCGCCGCACTTGCGAAATCCATAGCGCCAGATGCGACAAATCGGAGCGATCTGGCCCCAGCGGAAAATCAGCCCGCCAGAAGCGCCTCGATCTCCGCCCGGCGGGGCGAAGCGGCCGCCGCGCCGCGCCGCGTCACCGAGATCGCGGCGCCGGCGCAGCCGAAGCGGACCGCCGCCTCCGGCGCGCGCCCCTCGGCCAGCGCGGCGGCGAAGGCGCCGGCGAAGGCGTCCCCCGCCCCGGTCGTGTCGACGACCGGCCCGGCGGCGAAGGCGGGGACGAGCCGCGCGCCGTCGCCGTCGACCAGAAGCGCGCCCGCCGCCCCGAGCGTGACGACGACGCCCCGCGCCCCCCGCGCGCGGAGCGCGGCCGCGGCGGCCGCGGCGTCGGCCGCAGTCTCGACCGGCCGGCCGGAGAGCATCGCCGCCTCCGTCTCGTTTGGCGTCAGCCAGTCGCAAAGGGCGATCAGGTCGTCATCGAGCGGCCGCGCCGGGGCGGGGTTGAGGATCGTCGCCGCACCCGCCGCGCGCGCCAGCGCCAACGCCTTCCGCGCCGGGGGAAGCGGCTGTTCGAGTTGGGTGACGAAGACCTTGGCGGCGCGGATCGCCGGCTCCCAGCGGTCCACATCCGCCTCGGAGATCCGGCCCGCGGCGCCGGGCGCGACGATGATCGCGTTCTCGCCGGTCGCCGCGTCGACGAAGATGAAGGCGGCGCCTGTATGGCTCTCCGCGTCCTCGATCGCCTCGGCGCGGAGCCCGGCCTCGACCCAGACATCGCGGGCGAGGCCGGCGAAGGCGTCCCTGCCGAGCCTCGTGAGAAGCGTCGCCTCGGCCCCGGCCTTCGCCGCCGCCACCGCCTGGTTGGAGCCCTTTCCGCCAGGGCCGAGCGCGAAGCCCTTGCCGAGCAGGGTCTCGCCCGGATGCGGCAGCCGGTCGGCGCTGAAGGCGGCGTCCGCCGCGAAGATGCCGAGAACGACGACGCTCACGCCGCGCCTCCCCTCTTGCCGTTTCGGCAAGGGTTACGGGAGCGGCCGGGGCCTGTCCACGCGCAGCGGCCTCAGCGGAGGTTGCGGCCCGTGCCGGCGCTCCGCTCGGGGATGACGAAGTTCTTCGGATCGATTTCGACGCCGCTCCGGAGGTCGGAGAGTGCGACCGTGGTGGCCCCGCCCTGCGCGTCGTCGACGATCCACTGGCGAAGCTCCAGCGGGTTGGCGCCGAAGATCATCGTCAGCGAGCCGCGCTCCGGATGGTCCGGGTCGACGGCGCGGACGCGCATCTGCCCGTCGGCCACCTCGATCCCCTCCACCGCGCCCTCGCTGCCGAGATCGACGTTCGACTTGAGGATGAGGTTGAGCGGCGTCTCCGAGAGCGGGTAGCGGTCGACGCTGTTGTAGCGCTTGTCCACCACGCCCACCCAGGAGCCGTCGGCCACGACCAGCGCCGGGTTCGGCTCGTTGTACTCGAAGCGGATGCGGCCCGGCCGACGCATCAGGAAACGGCCCTCGGAGAGGATGCCGTCCGGGTCGATCTGCACGAAGTCGCCTTCGAGCGTGGTGATGCCGTTGAGATAGGCCGAGATGCGCGCGAGTTCCCGCGCGTTCTGGGCCCGTGTGGCGGTCGGCAGCGCGGCCGCGGCGAGCGCGCCGGCGAGGAAGGTTCTGCGCTTCATGGCCGGGGATATAGTCCGCGATCGCGGCGGAAAACAGGCCGGCTCGCTAATCCACGACGAAGATGTGCAGGGCCACCGGCCCGTGCGCGCCGAGCTGGAGCTTCTGACCGATATCGGCGGAGCGGGAGGGGCCGGTGACGAAGTTGAGCGTCCGCGGGTCCGCGCCCGAGGCCCGGTGCGCGGCGAAAAGCTCCTCGAAGCCCGGACGGATGTCCGCCGCCCGCACCACGGCGAAATGCGTCTCGCCGAGGAAGGTGAGGGTGACGGGGTTGTCCGGGCCGGAGCGGAATGCGAGCGTGCCGGTCTCGGCCAGCGCATAGGGCGCGACGGAGAGCGTCGCCGGCTCCTCGATCCGCCCCGTCCCGTGGCTCACCTCGATCCCGGCCCAGTCGAGCCCGGAAAGCGCCGGGTCCGCGCCGATGCGGATGGAGGGGCCGAGGTTGCGGTTCCTCAGTTCCGCCGCCAGCGCCGAGGGAAGCTCGTCGAGCGAGGCGATGCGGGTGACGGTGGCGTCCGCCGCCTTCGCCTTGGCGCAGAACTGGTCCACCATGGCCGCGCCTTCGGTGCGGCTCTGGCTCGGGCGCGGCGTCTCCGGGCGCCGGCCGGCGAGCCGGGCGCTGACCGCGGCGGCGCGGTCCTCTCCGGTCTGGAGGCGGGCGGCGAGGCGGCCGAGGATACGGTCCCGCGCGCTCATCGGGCGGCCTTCGTCTTCTCGGCCTTCGCCCAGGCGGCCATGAACGTCTCCCCCTCCGGCGCCGGGAAATCCCGATGGTCGGTCCAGCCGCCGGCGAGCGGCAGCTTCGCGAAGCGCCCGCGCTTGCCGCCGAGTTTCCCGAGGACGAACATCGCCGCCCGCGTCGCCAGCCGGTAGAGCGCCGGCCGCTCGGCGAAGAAGGCCCAGAGGCGGATGCCGTAGCGCGCCGCCTTCGGCGCGAGGTTCCGCTCGAATTCCCGCTCCCGCCAGTGGCGCATCATCTTCGGCAGCGGAATCCGCATCGGGCAGACCGCCTCGCATCGGCCGCAGAAGGTGGAGGCGTTGGGCAGGAGCCCGCCCTCCTCCACCCCGATCAGCGAGGGCGTCAGCACCGCGCCCATCGGCCCGGGATAGACCCAGCCATAGGCGTGCCCGCCGACCGCCTGGTAGACCGGGCAGTGGTTCATGCAGGCGCCGCAGCGGATGCAGCGAAGCATTTCCTGGAACTCGGTGCCGACCATCTCGGTGCGGCCGTTGTCGAGAAGGACGACGTGGTATTCCTCCGGCCCGTCCGGGTCCTCCGCCCGCCGCGGCCCGGAGGAGAAGGTGGTGTAGACCGACATCTCCTGCCCGGTGGCCGAGCGCGCGAGAAGGCGCAGCACCGTCGCCGCGTCCTCCAGCGTCGGCACGATCTTCTCGAGCGAGGCGAGGACGATGTGGACCTTCGGCAAGGATTGCGAGAGGTCGCCGTTGCCCTCGTTGGTGACGATCACCGACTGGCCGGTCTCGGCGATCAGCATGTTGGCGCCGGTGATCCCCACCTCCGCCTCGAAATACTTCTTCCGGAGGATCGTGCGCGCCTCGGACAGGAGCGTCGAGAGATCGTCGAGGTTGCGGTCCGCCGGCAGATGGGTGTGCTTCTCGCGAAAGAGCGTCTCGACCTCCTCCGCCGGCACGTGGATCGCCGGCGCGATGATGTGGGACGGGTGCTCGTGCCGGAGCTGGATGATGTATTCGCCGAGATCGGTCTCGACCGGCGTGATGCCGTTGTCCTCCAGGAAGCCGTTGATGCCGGCCTCCTCCGAGATCATCGTCTTGCCCTTGTTGACCGTCCTGGCCCCGGCCTTGCGGCAGATGTCGAGGACGATGCGGCGCATGTCCTCCGCCGTCTCGGCCCAGTGCACGTGGCCGCCCGCCGCCGTGACCTTGCCCTCATATTCCGCGAGGTAGAGGTCGAGATGGCCGAGGACGTGGTTCTTCAGGTCACGCCCGGCGTCGCGGATCGCCTCGAATTCCGGCACCGCGCCGGCCGCCGCCGAGCGCTTGGCGACGAAGCCGCCGCCAGCGGCGCGGAGCGCCTTCTGCAGGCTCTGGTCCGCCATCGCCTCGCGGACATTCTCCTTGAAGCGGCGGGAGGTCGGTTCCTCGGCGCTCATTCCCGGCCCTCCCCGATCGCCGGCCCGTCGGCCATGCCCGCCAGCACTTCGATCACGTGCCGCGCCTTCAGCGGCCGGCCCTCGCGCTGCGCCTTGCCGGCCATGTTCATCAGGCAGCCGAGGTCGCCCGCAAGGAGCGTGCCCGCCCCGGTCGCCGCGGCGTTGGCCGTCTTGTCCGAAACCATCTTGCCGGAAATCTCCGGGTTCTTGACGCAGAAGGTGCCGCCGAAGCCGCAGCAGACATCCGGGTCGGCCATCTCCACAAGCTCCAGCCCCTCGACATTGCCGAGAAGCGCGCGGGGCTGCGCCTTCACGCCGAGCGAGCGGAGGCCCGAACAGCTGTCATGGTAGGTGACCTTGCCCTCGAACCGCACGTCGGTCGGCGAGAAGCCCATCTCGTCGACGAGGAAGGAGACGATCTCCCGCGTCTTCGACGAGAGCGCGCGGGCGCGGGCGGCCCAGCCGGGCTCGCCGTCGAGCAGGAGCGGATAATCCTTCACGATCTGCGCGCCGCAGCTTCCGGAGGGGACGACCACCCAGTCATAGCCCTCGAAGGCCGCGATCACGCTCCGCGCCATCCGCTTCGCCGTCTCCCGGTCGCCGGAATTGTAGGCGGGCTGGCCGCAGCAGGTCTGCGCCTGGGGCACCTCCACGTCGCAGCCCGCCTCGGTCAGGAGCCCCACTGCCGCGAAACCGACGGTCGGGCGGAACATGTCCACGAGGCAGGTGACGAAGAGGGCGACGCGCGGGCGTTTCGGCTGGCTCATTTCGGCTCCCTGGTCTCCCGCCCGATTACCGGAGCGGCGCGCCGGTTTCCATGGCGTTTTCCGCCGGGCCGGGGATGATGGCCGGATGCCGCCCCGCCCGCTCCCCGATTTCTCCCATGAAAGCGCCGCGCCCGCCGGCCCCGTCGCCGGGGTGGACGAGGTGGGCCGCGGGCCCTGGGCGGGGCCGGTCGTCGCCGCCGCGGCCATCGTCGATCCGGCGCGCCTGCCGGCCGGGGTGAACGATTCCAAGCGGCTCACCGCGAAGCGGCGGGAGGCGCTGGCGGAGCGGATCCGGGAGGTCGCCGAGATCGGCCTCGGCGTGGCGAGCGTCGAGGAGATCGACCGGCTCAACATCGGCGGGGCGACCGACCTCGCGATGCGCCGCGCCCTCGCGAACCTCCCCCGCGCGCCCGGCTTCGCGCTGGTCGACGGGCGGCGGGTTCCGCCCGGGCTCCCCTGCCCGGCCGCGGCGCTGATCGGCGGCGACGGCCGCGCGCTTTCCATCGCCGCCGCCTCCATCGTCGCCAAGGTGGCGCGGGACCGGATCATGGCCGGGCTCGCCGCCGCCTTCCCCGGTTTCGGCTGGGAGCGGAACGCGGGCTACGGCACCGCCGCGCACGCGGCCGCGCTGGCCCGGCTCGGCCCGACCCCGCACCACCGCAGGAGCTTTCGCCCCATAGCGGAGATTCTACTTCAAGAACGATTTCGAGACTCCTGATTCAAAACACTTATTGACGCCACTTAAAGTTTCACCGAAAGATGATTCGGCAATCTGATTCGGGGGCCGAGGGGATGATCGGGATGACGCAGCGCGGCGAGGCCTTGCCGCTCGACCAGGTGATCGAGGGCGATTGCGTGGCGTCAATGAACGCGCTGCCGGCCGGCTCCGTCGACCTCGTCTTCGCCGACCCGCCTTACAACCTCCAGCTCAAGGGCGAGTTGCATCGCCCTGACAATTCGCGCGTCGACGCGGTCGACGACGACTGGGACCGGTTCGACGGCTTCGCCGCCTACGACCGCTTCACGCGGGACTGGCTGGCCGCCGCCCGCCGCGTGCTGAAGCCGGACGGGGCGATCTGGGTGATCGGCTCCTATCACAACGTCTTCCGGCTCGGCGCGGCGCTGCAGGATCTCGGCTTCTGGATCCTCAACGACGTGATCTGGCGGAAGACCAACCCGATGCCGAACTTTCGCGGCAAGCGGCTCGCCAACGCGCATGAGACGCTGATCTGGGCGGCCCGCTCCGAAGCGGCGAAATACTGCTTCAACTACGACGCGCTGAAGGCGATGAACGACGGCGTGCAGATGCGCTCCGACTGGGAGCTGCCGCTCTGCACCGGCGGCGAGCGCCTGAAGGACGAGGACGGCAGGAAGCTCCACCCCACCCAGAAGCCGGAGGCGCTGCTCCACCGCGTCCTTCTCGCCGCCACCGAACCGGGCGACGTGGTGCTCGACCCGTTCTTCGGCACCGGCACGACCGGCGCCGCGGCGAAGCGGCTCGGCCGCCGCTTCATCGGGCTTGAGCGGGAGCGGCCCTACGCCGAAGCCGCCCGCGCGCGGATCGCCGCCGTCACCCCGGCGGCGCCCGACGCGATCCTTGTCACGGAATCGAAGCGGAAGGAGCCGCGGGTGCCGTTCTCCGCAGTGATCGAGCGCGGCATGCTCGCCGCCGGAACCGTGCTCGAAAGCGGCAACGGCCGGCACGCTGCGAAGGTGCGGGCGGACGGCTCGCTCGTCTCCGCCTCGCATTCGGGTTCGATCCATCAGGTCGGCGCCGCAGTGGAGGGCGCGCCCTCCTGCAACGGCTGGACCTTCTGGCATTACCGCGAAGCCGGCGCGCGCGTTCCGATCGACGTGCTGCGCCAACGTATCCGGGCCGAGATGTCGGCCTGACCCGGTCGCCTCGGGGGCCCGGTCCGGCCCCCCTCCTCAACCCCGCCGGGCTTGTCCCCCCGGCGGGGCCTTTTTTTGGTCAGGCGCGGCGGCGGGCGAGCGGGCGAGGAGAACCTCCGGCCGCGAACGCCCCGCCGTCGCCGAACGGCATCGGATGCGTCAGGCCCGCGCCAGCATCGCCTCCACCAGCTCCTGCACGGCGAGCGCCTCGCGGAGCGTGGCGAGCCGGTGCGGCGCCCCCTTCATCATCAGGTCGAGATGGTCGAGCTGGGCGCGGAGCGCGGGCGCGCGCGGATCGTCGAGCGGCTTCTGAACGGCGTCGAACGGGCCGCCGTCGGAGACCGCGGAGAGGTAGAAGTCGGAGATGCGCCAGCTCCGCCGCGCGCCCTTGATCGTCACTTCCTGCCGGTCCGGCTGCGCGCCGCCGACCGAGCCGAAGACGGAGACCGGCGCGCCCGCCTCGGAGACGAGCCGCGCGGCGATATGGGTCTCGCAGAGCGCCGGGTCCGCCGGATAGGTCAGCCGCGCCCATTCGAGCCACAGCGGGCCGAGGCAGCGCGCCGCGAAGAAGAGGAAGTGGGATATCACCTCGCGGGTGTAGCCGCCCTCGGCGGCGAAGCGGAGCCAGTCCGCTTCGCGCTGCCAGGCGCGGGGCCAGGCGGGATAGGTGACGATGATGTCGGCGCCAAGACTCGCGCCCATCGCCTCGTCCTCGAGCACCCGGGCGAGCGCGGCCCCGGCCGCCTGGGTGAAGTTGACCGCCGCCTTCGCGCCGGCCGCCTCGAGCCGGGCGACAAGGTCCCGGCTTTCGGCGACGTCGACGCCGAGCGGCTTTTCGAGGAAGACCGCCTTGCCCGCGGCGGCGGCTTCGAGGGCCAGCGCCTTTCGCGGCGCCGGCGGGCAGGCGAGGTAGACCACGTCGGCCCCGGCGATCGCCTCCGAGGCGGAGCCGGCGATCCGCGCCGCGGGCGCGATCCCGGCCGCCTTGGCGCAGGCCTCCGCCGACGGGTCCCAGAGCAGGGTCGGCGCGAAGGCCTCGTGCCGCCCCATATGCTCGATCATCCGCCGGCCCATGATCCCGAGCCCGACGACCGCCACCTTCCACGCCATTCGCGCCTCCCTCATCAGGAGGCCCGGATTAGCGGGATGGCGCGGAAGCTCAAGCCCTGAGGCGCGCCTCGGCCCCGGCGCGGAGCCATTCGCCGAGATCCTCGGCCGGCATCGGCCGAGCGATGCCGAAGCCCTGGATCTCGTCGCAGCCGAGCGCGGCGAGCATCAGCCGCTCGGCCGGCGTCTCGACGCCCTCGGCCAGGGAACGGACGCCGAGGCCCTTCGCCATCTCGATCATGGCGCGGGCGCAGCGCTCCTGCCGCTCGTCGGTGTCAATGCCGCTGACGAAGCTGCGGTCGATCTTGATCCGGTCCGCCTTCACCCGCTTCAGCGCGGAGATCGAGGCGTGGCCGGTTCCGAAATCGTCGATGTCGACGCCGACGCCGAAGCGCGAGAGCTTGTCGATCGCCTCCGCCATGGCGCCGCCGCGGCCGTCGATCAGCACGCTTTCCAGCACCTCGACAGTGAGGTCGGCCGGTTCGAGATCGCGCCGCTCCAGCGCCCACTTGATCCGCTCGACGAGGAAGCCGTCGCTGAGCCGGGAGGCGGCGAGGTTGACGCCGACCCGCGGCGCGCCGAGCCCGGCCTCGCGCCAGAGGGTGAGCGCGTCGAGCGCGCGTTCGAGGATGATCTCGTCGATCCGGTCCATCAGGCCGAATTCCTCGGCGACGGGGAAGAAGGCCGCCGGCCCGAGCACGCCGCGATCCGGATGGCGCCAGCGCGCCAGCGCCTCGACCCCGGTGACGAGGCCGTCCGCGGCGGTGACTTGCGGCTGGAACCAGGGCTCGATCCGGCCCTGATCGAGCGCGGCGACGAGTTCGTCGCGAAGCTGCAGGCTTTCGTCGAAGCGGGTGCGGAGTTCCGGCGTGAAGAGGGCGCAATCGTCGCCGGCCTCGCGCGCCGCGCGGGCGGCGAGCGCGGCGTTGGTCGCCAGCTTGTCCGGGTCCCCCTCGCCGGGGTCGGCGAGGGCGAGGCCGGCGGCGCAGCCCGTCTCCGTCACCGCGCCGGCGACGTCGAAGGGCGAGCGGATCGCGCGCACGAGGCGCGCCGCCATCGCGCGGCTCTCCTCCGGACCCGAGACCATGGTCGAGACGACGGCGAATTCGCTGTGGCCGATGCGGGCGACGAGATCGCCCTTGCGGGTCTCCATGCGGATGAGGCCCGCGGTCCGGCGGATCGCGGCCTCCCGCGCCTCCGCGCCGAGCCGCTCGCCGATCCGGCGAAGGCCGGTGATGTCGATCCGCGCGACGCCGACGCGCTTTCCGTGGCGCGAGGCGGCGGCGAGGGTGATGTCGAGATGCTCCCGCATCGCGCGGGCGTTCGGCAGGCCGGTAGCCGGATCGTGCCGCTCGGAATGGACGAGCCGCTCCTGCAGCTCCTCCGCCTCCGTCCGCGCCTCGTCGGCGACCGCGGCGAGCGGCGTCAGCACCCGGGTCCAGAGGAAGGCGACGAAACCCAGGCCCAGCGCGGCCATGCCGCCGCCGGCGGCGCCGCCGGCGACCCAGCCGAGGCCGCCCAGCATCGCCGAGAGCGCGAGCAGCGCCACGCCGCCGGCAAAACGGAAGTCCGCGCCCTCCCCCGCCTCTCTCAACTCCATGACACTCTCCCGGAATCACACCACGCCGGTAGCCTAGGCGGCATTGCAGACCGCTCGGTTAAGGAAGTCGGCGGTGTTTTCCGCGCTTTGCGAAGGCGGCTCAGCGGCGGGCGAAGGCCCAGTCCTCCACCTCGGGATAGTGCCGTTTCCGCCAGGCCTTCACCCGCGGGTTCATCAGCCGGAACCAGAGCGGCGGCAGCATCGCGATCAGCACCATGAGCGGATAGCCGAAGGGAAGCTGGGGCGCCTCCGTCTCGGGCAGCGAGCGAAGCTCTGGATAGCGCCGGTCCGGACGGGCGTGGTGGTCGGAATGGAGCTGGAGGTTGATGAGGAGCCAGTTGGTCATCCGCTGGCCGGCGTTCCAGGAATGGTGCGCCCGCTGCGGCTCGTAGCGGCCGTCGTCCCGGCGGAGCCGGACGAGGCCGTAATGCTCGATGTAGTTCACCGCCTCGAGCTGGAGGATGGCGAATACCGCCTGGAGCGCCCAAAGCCCGAGCCCGAGCCAGCCGCCGATGGCGCAGGCCCCGGCGGCGAAGCCGGCGGCGAGGGCGAGGTAGCCGGCCCAGGGGTTGGCGGGGGAGAGGACCGGCCGGTCGAGCCGCCGCATCCGCCGCGCCGCGATCTCCCAGCCCGAGACGGCCGTGCCGATCACCGCGCGAGGGAGAAAGCGCCAGAACCCCTCGGAGTAGCGCGCCGTCACGGGGTCTTCCGGCGTGCCGACATGGACATGGTGGCCGGCGACATGCTCGATCTCGAAATGGCCGTAGCCGACCGAGGCGAGGAGGAGCCGGCCGAGCCGCCGCTCCCACCGCGCCCGGGAATGCACCAGCTCATGCGCATAGGTGATGCCGACGCCGCCGGTGGCGATGCCGAGCCCGGCCATCAGCGCCACGGTCTCCAGCGCCGAGAGCCATCCGGAGACGCCGACGGCGAGGCAGAAGGCGATGAGCGCGATCTGGACCGGAACCCAGGCCGCGACGACGGCCCGCCGCCAGGCGAGCGCGCGGGCGGTGAATTCCGGCGAGGCGCCGCCCTCCGGCTCCCGCCCGAGAAGCCCGTCAAGCAGCGATGTCGCGATCCAGCCGTAGAGGGCCGGCAGCGCCAGCCACCAGCCGCCCTCAAGCGCGCCGATGACGATCAGCGCCGGCAGGAGGAACGAGACCGAGAAGGCGATGGCGGGGACCGGGCGGCTCATGGCGGAAGAATGCCGCGCGGCCGCGGCGAGGTCACGCGCTTTGGCGCGGGCGGCCTATCAAGGTTGATAAGGGGGTCAAGACGCTGGAATATATGGATAGTTCTGAATCCGATCGCGTCGGAGCCGGTCGCCCGAACCGACATCGCCCCGGCTCTTGGCCGGGGCGGCGCCGTTCGAGACGGGGCGGCGAAGGCGGGGACCGGCGTCGCGAGCCCGGCGCCCCGCCCCTTCCGTCAGACTTCCAGCCACTCCTTGCGCACGTCCTCGCGCGCCTTGAGTTCGGCGGGCGTTCCCTCGAACTGCATCTTGCCGTGGCCCATGACGTAGACCCGGTGGGCGATGTCGAGGGCGATGGCGAGCTTCTGCTCGACGAGGAGGATGGCGACGCCGCGCTTGGCGATCTCGAGCAGAAGCTCTGCGACGCGCTGCGTCATCTGCGGCGAGAGGCCCTCGGTCGGCTCGTCGATCATCACGAGGTCGGGGTCGCCCATCAGCGTGCGGCACATAGTGAGCATCTGCTGCTCGCCGCCGGAGAGCACGCTCGCCTCCACGTCGGCCCGGTTCTTCAGGTTCTCGAAGAGGTCGAACATGTCCTGCATCGACCAGCGGCCGGCGCCGTCCTTCCGCCCCGGCTTGAGGCCGAGGATCAGGTTCTGGCGGGTGGTGAGGCCGGGGAAGATGTCCCGGTTCTCGGGCACGTAGCCGACGCCGAGATTGGCGATCTCGAAGGGCTTCTTGCCGGCGATCTCGGCGCCTTTGAACTTCACCGAGCCCTTCAGGTCGACCGCGCCCATCACCGCCTTGCAGGTGGTGGAGCGGCCGACGCCGTTGCGGCCGAGAAGGGCGACGATCTCCCCCTCGCCGACGCTCATGTCGACGCCGTGGAGGATGTGGCTCTTGCCGTAGAAGGCGTTAAGTCGGCGGACTTCCAGCATTTCAGTGCTCCGCCGCCATCGCCGCGCCGAGATAGGCCTCCTGGACCTTCGGGCTGGCCCGCACCTCTTCCGGCGCGCCGGTCGCGATGATCTCGCCGTAGACGAGGACGGAGATCCTGTCGGCGAGGCCGAAGACCACGCTCATGTCGTGCTCGACCATCACCAGCGTCTTCCCCTTCGTCACGTCGCGGATCAGCCCGACGATGTATTCCGTCTCCGAATGGCTCATGCCCGCGGTCGGCTCGTCGAGCATGATGACGTCGGCCCCGCCGGCGATGGTGATGCCGATCTCGAGCGCCCGCTGCTCCGCATAGGAGAGGACGCCTGCCGGCAGGTTCCGCCGCTCGGTGAGGTTGATCTGCTCGAGGATGCGCTCCGCGCCCTCGTTCAGCGCCCGGTCCTTCGAGACGAGCGACCAGAAGGAATAGCGGTGGCCCTGCGGCCAGAGCAGCGCGCAGCGCAGGTTCTCGAACACCGTCATCTTCGGGAAGATGTTGGTGATCTGGAACGAGCGGGAGAGGCCGCGGCGGTTGATCTCGTAGGGCGCGAGGCCCTCGATGTCCTGGCCATGCAGCAGGATCTCGCCGGAGCTGCGCGGGAAGCGGCCGGTGATGAGGTTGAAGAGCGTCGACTTGCCGGCGCCGTTCGGCCCGATGATCGCGTGCCGCTCGCTCCGGCCGATCGCCAGGTTCACGCCGCGGATGATCTCGGTCTTGCCGAAGGATTTTCGGAGCTCGCGGAGCTCGAGTGCGGGGGCGCTCACGAACGGCCTCCATCCGAGGGGGTGGTCGCCTCGTCCCACGCGGCCTTCAACGCCGGCGCGCCGCGATTGGCGAGCCAGAGCCCGCCGACCGCGACGACGGCGACCACCGCCCAGGTGAGGGGGGAATGGGTGTCCACCTCCATCCAGAAGAGCCCCATCGTCGACTCGCCCGCCGGCGCCTCGCGGTTGTGGAAGGCGAGCTCCGCCGCGGCGCAGAGCGCGAGGAGCCCGATCACGCCGGGCAGGAGCGTCTTGAGATAGGGAACGGCCAGCCCGCCGAGCTTGCCGAGCCGCCAGGGCGTGGCGTGGATCGCGATCAGCCCGGCGAGGCCGCCGGGGAAGAACATGACGGTCGCGACGAAGAGCGCGCCGACATAGAGCTGCCAGAGCTCGGTCTGGAGCTTCAGCACGGTGGCGAGGAGGGTGAAGACCACCGCGCCGATCACCGGCCCGTAGAAGAACCCGACGCCGCCGAGGAAGGTGACGAGGAGGATCGTGCCGGAAGTGGCGAGGTTGAGGTTCTCCTCCGTCAGGATCTCGTAGTTGACGGCGAAGAGCGCGCCCGCGATCCCGGCGAAGAAGCCCGAGGCGCAGAACGAGACATAGCGGACCCAGCGCGCCGAGTAGCCGACGAATTCCGCCCGCTCCGGGTTGTCCCGCACGGCGTTGGCCATGCGCCCGACCGGGGTGCGCGAGAAGAGATACATCAGCGCCGCCGCGACGATCAGCCAGAAGGCGGTGAGGTAGTAGACCTCGACATGGCGGATGAACTCGATCCCGAAGACCGGGACGCCGTAGGTGCGGTCGCCGCTGACGCCCTCCTCGCCGCCGAAGAAGGCGACGACGATGATCGAGCAGGCGGCGATCAGCTCGCCGACGCCGAGCGAGATCATCGCGAAGACGGTGCCGGCCTTGCGGGTGGAGAAGGAGCCGATCAGCATCGCGAAGAGAAGGCCGAAGAGCCCGCCGAAGATCGGCAGGAGCGGCAACGGCAGGGCGACGAGATCGTCCTCCATCCAGTTCATCAGGTGGACGGAGAAGAAGCCGCCGAGCCCCATGTAGACGGCGTGGCCGAAGGAGAGCATGCCGCCCTGGCCGAGGAGCATGTTGTAGGCGAGCGCGAAGACGATCGTGATCGCCATCTGGTTCATGATGGTGATGGCGCTGTTGTCCGAGAACACCAGCGGCAGCAGCGCGAGCGCGACGATCGCCGCGATCCAGGGCGCCAGCGCGGCGAGCGAGAGCCCGCCGGCGGCGGCGCGGGAGGCGGCGCGGTTCTGGTCCACGGCGCTCATACTTCACGCTTCCCGAAAAGGCCGTAGGGCCGGAAGACCAGGATCAGCACCATCAGCAGATAGGGCAGGATCGGCCCGATCTGCGGCAGCGTCAGCGTCCAGGCGTCGCGGAAGATGGTCTCGGAGAGATCCTCCGGCCGCTCGAAGCCGAGCGCGGTGAGAATGTCGGCGAGGCCGACATTGTAGCTGGCCGCGAAGGTGGTGATCCAGCCGATCAGCAGCGAGGCCGCCAGCGCGCCCCAGAGCGAACCGAGCCCGCCGACCACGATGGTGACGAAGACGATGGAGCCGAGGACGATCGCCATCCCGGGGAAGGTGCCGAGCACCGGCCCGGCGATGACGCCCGCCAGCCCCGCCAGCGCGGTTCCGACGCCGAAGACGCCCATGAAGATCAGCGGCACGTTGTGGCCGAGCGTCTCCACCGTCTGCGGATGGGAGAGCGCGGCCTGGATGATGAGGCCGACGCGCGTCCGGGTTAGGATCAGCAGAAGGCCGATGAAGATCGCCATCGAAATGAAGATCATGAAGATCTTGTAGGCCTCGACCGCGTTCCCGGCGATGTGGAAGAGCGGGAAGGCGAGGCTCTCGGGCTTCAGGAACGGCACCTGCGCCGTGCCCCAGAAGAACTTCACGATCTCCTCGATCAGGAGCGCGAGGCCGAAGGTGAAGATGAGTTCGGGCACATGCCCGTACTTGTGGACGCGGCGGAGGCCGTAGCGCTCGACCAGCGCGCCCAGCACGCCGACGATCAGCGGCGCGACGATGAGGCCCGGCCAGAAGCCGATGGCGGCGGAGATCTGATACGCGAAATAGGCGCCCAGCATGTAGAAGCTGGCATGGGCGAAATTGAGCACGCCCATCATCGAGAAGATGAGGGTGAGGCCGCTCGACAGCATGAACAGGAGGAGCCCCGTCACCAGACCGTCGATGAGGTTCAGAAGGATGAGACTCATCGTTCCGCGCCTCCCCGCGCGGCGTCATTCGCTCCGAAGCGCGCCCGCCCCCTCGCGAGGGCGGGCGCCAGGGCCCTTACGGGCGCTCCATCTGGCAGGTGGTCGCGATGTCCGCCGAGGCGTTCTCGACGGTCGACTCGTACTTCAGGCCGTAGCCGGAATTGTCGAAGTCGAACGGCGCATCGACCTTCGTGTGGGCGAAGATGTGCACGTCCTGGATCAGCTGGTGATCTTCCGGGCGCATGTAGAGCTCGCCGCCCCAGATCGAGGTGACCTTCATGCCTTCGAGCGCCTTGGCGACGGCGACGACGTCGTCGGCCGTGCCGGCCTTCTCCATCGCGCCCGCGAGCATGTTGATGACGTTGGCGATCCGGGCCTGGGAGACGTTGCCGTCCGGGAACTTCTTCTTGAAGGCCTCGACATAGGCCTTGCCTTCGGCGGTCTGCGGCGGGGCGTCCGGGCCTTCCGCCACGAGGCGGAGCGAGCCGTCGCCGGCCGCGCCGAAGGCCGCGGTGATGCCGTCGGCCGCCGCGTAGTAGGTGTAGATCGGGCCCTTGAAGCCGTTCTCCAGGATCGCCTTGCCGAGGCCGAGCATGTCCGTGCCCCAGTTGCCGGTGATCACGGCGTCCGCTTCGGCGGCGATGATCTTGCGGGCGTAGGGCGTGAAGTCCTTCACCTTGCCGATCGGGTGCAGCTCGTTGCCGACGATCTCGATATCGGGGCGCTTCTCGCCCAGCATCGCCACCGCCGCCTCGGCCACCGCCTTGCCGAAGGAATAGTCCTGGCCGACGATATAGACCTTCTTGATGTTCTGGTCGGCCGCCATCACGTCGGTCAGCGCGTCCATCTTGATGTCGGCGTTGGCGTCGAAGCGGAAGTGCCAGAAGTTGCACTTCTCGTTGGTCAGCGCCGGATCGACCGCGGAGTAGTTGAGGAACAGGACGCGCTGGTCCGGGTTCCGCTTGTTGTGCTTCTCCACCGCCTCGGTGATCGCGTGGGCGACGCCGGAGGAGTTGCCCTGGACGATGTACTTGATCCCCTGGTCGATGGCGACCTGCAGCTGGATCAGCGACTCCTTCGGGCTGGTCTGGTTGTCGAAGCCGATCACCTCGAAGGTCTTGCCCCCGAGTACGCCGCCCTTCGCGTTCACCAGCGTGTCCGCGGCGAACTCGTACTGATGGAGGCCGTTCACGCCGGTCGAGGCGAAGGGCCCGGACAGCGGGTCGATGAACGCGATCTTGATCGATTCGGCCGAAGCCGCGGCGGCCGAGAGGCCGATCGCCGCGGCTACGACGAGAGAGAGGCGCGAGCCCCGTTTCATGACAGTTCCTCCCTGGCGGCGCGGCGCGGTTCGCCGCGCTTCGAGTGCCTTGACGGCGCGGAGCCTTGCATAATGGCCGGAAAGGTCAAGTCTCGCGCGGCGCGCCTTGCGCAATTTTCTTGCGCGGCCGCCCGGCACTGGCGCCCGGCGGCGCGCCGCGCCTATGGTGCGGCGCCGAAGCCTGAGAGAGCCGCGAGATGACCGAATTCGACCCTGCCCGCCTCGCCCGGATCGACGCCTGGATGCGCCGCTATGTCGAGGCGGAGCGGTTTCCCGGCTCCACGTTCCTGCTCGCCTCCGGCGGCGAGATCGTTCACCGCGCCTCGACCGGCTATCGCGACGTGGCGGGCGCGCGGCCCTTCGAGGAAGACACGATCGCGCGCATCTTCTCGATGACCAAGCCGGTCGTCTCGGTCGCGATCATGATGCTGGCGGAGCGCGGGCTCTTCCATCTCGACGCGCCGGTCAGCCGGTTCCTGCCGGAATTCGCCGAGGCGCGGGCGCTCCGCCCCGGCGCGACGAAGATCGACGAGACCGACCCCTGCCCGCCGCCGACGCTGCACCAGCTTCTGACCCACACCTCCGGCCTCACCTACGGCTTCAACCCGGGCCCGCTCAGCCGCGCCTACGCCGAGGCGAAGATCGATTTCGGCCCGGCCGGGCCCGGCCTCGGGGAGATGACGAAGCGCGTCGCCGCGCTGCCGCTCGCCTTCGCGCCCGGCTCGCGCTGGGAATACTCGATCTCCATCGACGTGCTCGGCCGCGTGGTGGAGGCGGTGGACGGCCGCGCGCTCGACCGTTTCCTCGCGGAGGAGATCTTCGAGCCGCTCGGCATGAAGGACACGCATTTCTCGATCCCGGACGGCAAGCTCGACCGGTTCGCGCATCTCTACACCGCCTTCCCGGACGGCGCGGCCGTCTCCCTCGGCAAGATCGAGGACGGGGTGATCCGCGAGGTGGAGACGGCGGAGGCCTCCGCCTGGCGGAACGCGCGCACCTTCTCCGGCGGCGGCGGCCTCGTCTCCACCATCGACGACTATCTCGCCTTCACCGAGATGCTGCGCCGCGGCGGGTCGCTCGGCGAGGCGAAGCTGCTCTCGCCCGCCACCCTGGCCTTCATGCGGCGCAACCACCTTCGGGGCGAGATCGCCGACATGGGCCCGGCCAGCTTCGCCGAGACGCCGATGACCGGCATGGGATTCGGCCTCGGCGGTTCGGTCGTGCTCGATCCCGGCCGGGCGCGGGCGCCGGGCAGCGTGGGCGACTTCTCATGGGGCGGCATCGCCTCCACCTTCTTCTGGATCGACCCGGTACTCGACCTGACGGCGATCTTCTTCACCCAGCTCACCCCCTCCTCCGCCTATCCGGCGCGGCCGGAGCTGAAGGCGCTGGTGCACGGGGCGGTGGCGTGAACCGCGCCGCGGAGGGCGCCCGATGAGCGAGCCCGAGGTCGCCGCGCTCCTGAAGCTGCTCGATGTCGAACGGCTCGAGGTCGATCTCTTCCGCGGCCAGGGCGAGGGCGGCGAGAACGGCAAGCGCATCTTCGGCGGCCATGTCATCGCGCAGGCGCTGGTCGCCGCCTACCGGACGGTCGAGACCCGGCTCTGCCATTCGCTCCACGCCTATTTCATCCGGCCGGGGGACCCGACGATCCCGATCATCTTCGAGGTGGACCGGGCGCGGGACGGCGGCAGCTTCACCACCCGCCGGGTGGTAGCGATCCAGCACGGCAAGCAGATCCTGAACCTCGCCGCCTCGTTCCACACGGTCGAGGAGGGCTGGTCGCACCAGCACCCGATGCCCGAGGCGCCGGACCCGGAGACGCTGCCGAGCCGGGCCGAGCTTCGCGCCGAGGCGGCCGCGCGGCTGCCGGAGGAGGCAAGGGCGCAATTCACCAGGCCGCGCCCGGTCGAGATCCGGGAATGTGACCCGGTGAACCTCCTCGAGCCCGAGAAGGCCTCGGACTACAACCGGCTCTGGTTCCGCGTGGCGACGAAGCTCGACCAGCCGGACTGGGTGCATCACTGCCTGATGGCCTACGCCTCGGACATGTCGCTCCTCGGCTCCGGCAACCGGCCGCACGGCGTCTCCTGGTTCACCGGCGAGGTGATGGGGGCGAGCCTCGACCATGCGATGTGGTTCCACGCGCCGATCCGCTTCGACGAATGGCACCTCTACGAGATGGACAGCCCGTTCGGCGGCGGCGCCCGCAGCTTCAACCGCGGCAAGATCTTCAGCCGCGACGGGCGGCTGGTGGCGAGCGTCGCGCAGGAAGGGCTGATGCGGCCGGTCAAACGTTGACCTTGTGACAATTTGTATGGACCGGCGCCGAACCGGCGTGCAGAGATCGGGAGGTGTTGTTCTTCCTCTTCGGTTCGGGGCCGTCCATGAAGTCCAGCCTCTTCGCACTTCCCATTGCGGCGGTCCTACTCGGCGGCGCCGGGCCGGCCTCCGCAGCGACCGTAATCTCCACCGGATCATTCAGCGCGTTCGGCGCGGGGTTACTCAGCTACGATAGCTTCGACGCCTCGCTCGGCACGCTCGACCGGGTGCGGATCGACATCGTCGGGTTGATGAGCGGGCAGGTCTTTGCGGCGCTGAACCCCGATGGCCAAGGCGGCATCGTGCCCTACTCCGGCCAGTTGGCCGCCACATACCGCTTCGCGCCGACGAGCTTCGATCTCGGACTGGAGACGACGCTGCTGCCGCCCGGCGTGATCTTCCAGCTGTCGACCTCCGGCGCGGGGGAGGTCGTCTCCTACGCGACGCCGTTCATCTTCGGCGTCACGCTCACCGCCGCAACGGATCTCGTCGGCTTCGCGATCAACACGCCTTTCGTCGGGCCGAACGCGACTGCGCTGCCGATCGCCTTCGCTTCGGACCGGGACCGGTTCCGCAGCGATTTCCCCGGCGTCGTCGATCTCCCGACGATCCTCACGATCGTGACGACCGGCTTCGGCGCGGGGACGACGCCCGACTTCTCGCCGCTCGGTCCGCCGACGCTCTCGGGGCGCCTGATCCTGACCTATGACTATACGCCGGCTGCGACCCCAGTTCCGGCGCCGGCCGCGGCGCCGCTCCTGCTGGCGGGGATCGGGCTTTTTGGGCTCGGCGCCCGGTTCAGGCGGCGCGCCCGTCGGTAAACTGGAGCCGGGCGAGCCGGGCGTAGAGGCCGCCCTCGGCGACGAGCGCGTCGTGCCGGCCGGAGGCGACGATCCGGCCGCCCTCCATCACCACGATCCGGTCCGCCTGCTTCACCGTGGCGAGGCGGTGGGCGATGACGATGGTGGTCCGCCCTTCGGAAAGGGTCGCGACCGCGCTCTGCACCAGCCGCTCGGATTCCGCGTCGAGCGCCGAGGTCGCCTCGTCGAGGAGGAGGACCGGCGCGTCGCGGAGGATCGCGCGGGCGATGGCGATGCGCTGCTTCTGCCCGCCCGAGAGCATCACGCCGCGCTCGCCGACGAAGGCGTCGTAGCCCTGCGGCAGCGCGGCGATGAAGTCGTGCGCGGCGGCGGCGCGGGCGGCGGCCTCCACTTCGGCGTCGGTCGCGCCCGGCCGGCCGAAGCGGATGTTCTCCCGCGCCGAGGCGGCGAAGATCACCGGCTCCTGCGGCACGAGGGCGATGCGGGCGCGGAGCGCCGCCGGATCGAGCGCGGCGATGTCCGCCCCGTCGAGCAGGACCCGGCCCGCATCGGGCGCGTAGAACCGCTGGAGCAGCTGGAAGACGGTGGTCTTGCCGGCGCCCGAGGGGCCGACGAGGGCGATGGTCTCCCCCGGGCGGATCTCGAGGTCGAACCCGTCGAGCGCCCGCGTCTCGGGCCGCTGCGGATAGTGGAACGTCACCGCCTCG
Organism: uncultured Paracoccaceae bacterium; assembly: GCA_937952085.1. Taxonomy (GTDB): domain Bacteria; phylum Pseudomonadota; class Alphaproteobacteria; order Rhodobacterales; family Rhodobacteraceae; genus Pikeienuella. The sequence continues at coordinate 21,783 of CALFYQ010000102.1, forward strand.
AAGCGGATCGCGCCGGCGGGCTCCGCCGGCATCGCCGAAGGCGCGGCGGGGGCGGCGACCGGGTCCTCCGCCTCCAGAAGCTCGACCAGCCGCTCGGTGGCGCCGGAGGCGCGCTGAAGCTCGCCCCAGATCTCCGAGAGCGCGGCGACGGCGCCGGCGACCATCACGGCGTAGAGCAGGAACTGCGCCAGCTCCCCCGGGCTCATCGCCTCGGCCCGCACGTCCCGCGCGCCGATCCAGAGGACGCCGACGACGCCGGTGAAGACGAGGAAGATGACGAAGGCCGTCATACGCGCCCGCACCGCGACGCGGCGGCGGGCGGCGTCGAAGGCGGCTTCGGTCAGCGCGCCGAACCGGCCCTTCGCCTCGCCCTCGGCGGTGAAGGCCTGCACCGTCTGCGCGGCGAGAAGCGTCTCGGACGCCTGCGCCGAGCTTTCCGCCACCTTGTCCTGGCTCTCCCGGCTGAGCCGGCGGACCTTCCGGCCCATGGTCAGGATCGGGAAGATCACCGCCGGCACGATGAGGAGCGTGAACCCCGCCAGCTTCGGCGAGGTCCAGACCATGAGGCCGAGCCCGCCGACCAGCATCAGCGCGTTCCGGAGCGCGATGGAGACCGAGGAGGAGATGACCGAGAGCAGCAGCGTCGTGTCGGTGGTGAGGCGCGAGATCACCTCGCCCGTCATCGTCCGCTCGAAGAAGCCGGGGCTCATGCCGATGACATGGTCGTAGACGGCGCGGCGGATATCCGCCGTCACCCGCTCGCCGAGCTTCGTGACCAGCCAGAAGCGGAGCGCGGTGGCGATGGCGAGCGCGCCGGCGAGGCCGATCGCGCCGCCGAAATATTCGTCCATCAGCGCCGCGCTCTCGGCCGAGAAGCCGTCGATCACCCGGCGCACCGCAAGCGGCAGGATAAGCGAGAGGCCGGCCGTGGCGACGAGCGCGAGGAAGGCGGCGAGCGCCGTTCCGCGATAGGGCGCGAGGAACGGCAGGAGCGCGCGGAGCGGCCGCATGTTTCTCGACTTCGCGCGTTCTTCGGCCATCGGCCCTCCCCGGAACGGCGCTTTTTGGCGGAGCCGGCGGCGCGAGGCAAGGCGGCGCCGGCGCGGCGGGCGATCCGCCGCGGCGGCGGCTCAGCTCCGGCGGCCGAAGAACCGGGCGAGGATGGCGAGCGTGAGGCCCGGCGCGGCGAGGGCGAGCCAGGGCCGCGCCGCCTCCGGCGCCGCGCCGATGGCGAGAATCCAGGGCATCCCGAGCGGCAGGAGGAAGACGCCCGAGAGCGGATCGCGCTCCTGCCCGAACCAGCCATAGGTTCCGACGAGGAAGAGGAACGCCGCGCCCGCCCAGAGGAGCGCGAAGGCGAAGAGGAGCCAGCGCCGCATCGAAGCCTCAGCCGCCGAGCACGGCGGCGTCCGGCGCCTCGTAGCGCTCCGAGCCGAGCCGGATGATCGTGAGGTCGCCCTCGCGGCGGGCGGAGAAGGGGCCGGTCGGGTCCGCCTCGACGGTCGAGGCGCCGACGGCGTGGCCGAGGACGAAGAAGAAAAGCCGCTCGCGCCCTTCGGGCAGTTTCACCACGAGCGTGGCGTAGCCGCCGGTTCCGCGCGCGACGCCCATCTCGCAGGTCCCCGTCGGCTGGCCTTCGCCGAGCGCGCAGGGGATCGAGCCGGTCGCGTCATAGTCGCCGAGCCCGGCGCGGTAGGCGGAATCGTCCTCCCCCATCGGCGCGGCGCCGTCCGGGCCGATGGCGGGGGCCAGATGCTCCGCCGCCGCATAGCCGCGCGGGCCGCCGAAGATCGACTGCACGTCGCACCAGCCCCGGCCCTCGGCCAGTTCGCAGCCGAGATTGGAGAGGAGCGCGCCGGGCTCCAGCTTCGCGACCACGGCGCCGCCGGTCGACGGGCTTTCGCGCATGTTGAGCGCGCCGCGCTCGATGGCGACGCGGAAGGCGCGCGGGCCGCCGGCCTCCGGCGCGGCCGGAAGCGGCTCGGCCTGCGCGGACGGGGCGGCGACGAGAAGGACGAAGGCAAGGCGGCGAAGCATCGGCGTCTCCTCTTCCCCCACCATCGGGAACGATCCCGTTTTTCGTCGCAGGGCGCAATCGCCGTGGCGGCGCGACACGGGCTCGCCTAGGGTCTCGGCGATGCGCACGCTCGTCACCTTCGCCGCGCTCTTCCTCGCGGTCAGTTTCGTCCAGCTCGGCTCCGGCACGCTCGGTCCGCTCGACGCCCTCGCGGCGGCCGCGGCGGGCTTTCGCACGGCGGAGATCGGCCTGCTTGGCTCGGCGCATTTCGCGGGCTTCCTCGTCGGCTGCTGGGCGACGCCGATCCTTCTCGGCGCGGTCGGCCATGCGCGGGGCTTCGCGGCGATGGCGGCGCTCGGGGCGATTTCCGCCCTCCTCCACCCGATCGTAGTCGACCCCTGGGCCTGGGCGGCGTTCCGCGTCGTCACCGGCTTCGCGGTGGCGGGCACCTATACGATCATCGAGGCCTGGCTTCAGGCGAAGGTGACGAACGAGACGCGCGGACGCGTCGCCGGCGTATACAGGATTGTGGACATGGCCGCCTCGGTGGTCAGCCAGGGGCTGATCGGCGTTCTGGATCCAACCACTTACGTCGCCTACAATCTCGTCGCCTGTTCGATGTGCCTCTGCCTCCTGCCGCTGGCGCTGACCCGGGCCGAGGCGCCCTCGATGCCGCATCCGCCGCGGCTCCACCCGCTCCGCACGCTCCGCACCTCGCCGCTCGCGGCGATCAGCGTGATCGTGGTGGGGATGACCAATTCGGGCTTCCGCATGGTCGGGCCGGTCTATGCGCTAGAAAGCGGGCTGGCGGCTTCCGGCGTCGCCGCCTTCATGGCTGCGGGCGTCGCGGGCGGCGCGCTTTCGCAATGGCCGATGGGCTGGCTCTCGGACCGGGTGGACCGGCGGCGCGTTCTCGTCCTTCTCTCGGCGCTCGCCGGGCTCGTCAGCCTCGGCATCGCCGCCGGCCTCGCGCCTTCCGGCGGCGGCGTCTACGCCGCGTCGTTCCTGTTCGGCGCGGTCGCCTTCCCGCTCTATTCGCTGGCCGCGGCCCATGCGAACGACCATGCGGCCATCGAGGAGATCGTCGAGCTCAACGCCGCGCTGATGTTCTTCTACGCGATCGGGGCCATCGTCTCGCCGCTCTTCGCGGCGGAGCTGATCGACCGATACGGGCCGCCCGCGCTTTTCCTTTACGTGGCGATCGCGCACGCCTTCCTCGTGCTCTTCGGGCTCTGGCGGATGACGCGCCGGGCCTCGCCGACGGACCGGCGGCCGCACCGCTATGCGCCGCGGACCTCGTTCCTGCTCTGGCGGCTCATCGCGCCGCGGCGCTGAGCCCGCCTCGCCGGGCCGGGGACGATCCGCTATATCGCCCCGACTCGCAGCGGGAGACATGGCATGGCGCGCGTTCTGATCACTTCGGCCCTGCCCTACATCAACGGGATCAAGCATCTCGGGAACCTCGTCGGCTCCCAGCTGCCTTCGGACGTCTACGCCCGCTATCGCCGGGCGCGGGGCGACGAGGTGCTGCTGATCTGCGCGACAGACGAGCACGGCACCCCGGCCGAACTCGCCGCCGCCAAGGCGGGCAAACCCGTGGCCGATTATTGCGCGGAGCTCTGGGCCGCGCAGAAGGCGGTGGCGGACGGGTTCCGGCTCTCCTTCGACTGGTTCGGCCGCTCCTCCTCCGAGCGGAACCACCGGCTCACGCAACATTTC
>CALFYQ010000103.1 GCA_937952085.1 uncultured Paracoccaceae bacterium
ACTTCGACGCCGAGACGCAGGACATGCTCCTGTCGCGCTACGCCGAAGCGCTGGCGCCGCACGGGCGGCTCTTTCTCGGCCATTCCGAGCGGCTCGGCCCCAACTCCGCCCGGATGTTCGATCGCGGCGGCGTGACGAGCTACCTGCGTCGGCCCGGCGGCGAATCCGGCCCGGCCGCCGCATCCCCGCGAGACCTTCTGTGAACCTGTGTGAACGTTGAGAGGACCCCCAGATGCCGCTTCGCGACTCGATAAAGATCATGGTCGTCGACGACATGACGATCAGCCGGAACATCATCACGATGGGCCTGGACAAGATCGGCGTGAAACAGGTGATACCGATGGAGGGCCCGCAGCGGGCGCTGAAGGCGCTCGAGTCGACGCCCTGCCATCTCATCATCTCCGACTACAACATGCCCGGGATGGACGGGCTCGAATTCCTGCTCGCGCTTCGGAAGAGCGAACGCACGCGGAAGGTCGGCTTCATCATGGTGACGGGCGAGCACGACCCGGTCGTGGCCGATCTCGGCAAGCGGCTCGGCATGCACAACTACCTCACCAAGCCCTTCACCGAGGCGGGGCTGAAGCAGTGCATCGAAGCCGTCACCGGGCCGCTGTGAGCCGGGTGGAGGGCATGGTCGCGTTCGACATGGCCACGGCGCTCGGCCGGCTGTCCGAGGAACTGGCGCGTCTCAGCCAGCGCGGGCTCGCGTTGCAGGATGCGACCTCCTCGCTCGCCGGGGGCGCGGGCGCCGCGGCGGCCGGGCTGCAGGACCTCGACCGGATGACGCAGGAATTGGGGGCGCTGGCCGGCTTCGTCGGCGCGCTGTCGCTTCGCGCCGGGCCGGATGCGGGCGAGGACCTTGCGCCGCTCGTCGCCGCCATCCCGCTCGGCGACCTCGCCGCGCGGCTCGACGGGCGGGAGGCCGGGCCGGACGAGAGCGGCGAGCTCGAGCTTCTCTAGGCGCGCCGGCGCCCGGCGATTCAAGGTTGAATCACGCCTCAACCGACTGACATTACGTGATCATTCCGAAACTGGAATGCGATGCGACGGGCCGTTTCAGCCCTCTATGGCGGCGAAAACGGCGACGCGCTCCATCGCCGCCTGCACGCGGGCGAGAAGGCGAAGGCGGTTCCGCCGCAGCTCCGGCGCGCCCTCGACGTTCACCGTCACCTTGTCGAAGAAGCCGTCGATCGGCGCGCGGAGCCGGGCCATCGCCGCCATCGAGGCGGCGAAATCCTCCGCCGCAAGCGCCGCGCCGATCTCCCCCTCCGCCCGGTCGAGCGCGGCGAAGAGCGCCGCCTCTTCCGGCTCCTTCGCGAGGGCGGCGTCGGCGGGGGCCGAGAAATCCTCCCCGTCCTTGCCCGCCTCCTTGGCGACGATGTTCGCCGCGCGGCGATAGCCGGCGAGCAGGTTCGCGCCGTCCTCGGTGCCGAGGAAGTCCTGTAGCGCCCTGACCCGGTTCACGAGGAGGACGAGATCGTCCTGCCCGCCGAGCCGGAAACAGGCGTCGATCACGTCATGCCGGACGCCTTCGCCACGGAGATGGACCTTCAGGCGGTCGGCGAAGAAGGCGAGGAGATCCTTGGCGACGATGAGCGCGCATTCGCGCTCCACCGCATCGTTCGAAAGGTCGGGCGCGTCGGCGCCGGCGGGTATGAGCGCCGCCATGGCCGAACGGCAACGCCGCACCGGATCGAGCGCCGCATCGAGAAGCGCCACCCGGTCAGCGCGCTCCAGCAAAATCCGGATCACCCCGAGCGCCGCCCGCCGCAGCGCGAACGGATCCTTCGAACCGGTCGGCTTTTCGTCGATGGCCCAGAAGCCGGTCAGCGTATCCAGCTTGTCGGCCAGCGCCACCGCCACCGATTCCGGCGCGGTCGGCACGGCGTCCGAAGGGCCGAGCGGGGCGTAGTGTTCGCGGATCGCGGCGGCGACTTCGGGCGCCTCGCCGGCGGCGAGGGCGTAGCGGGCGCCCATCTGGCCCTGAAGTTCGGGGAACTCGCCGACCATCTCGGTCGGCAGGTCCGACTTGCAGAGAAGGCCGGCGCGCGCCGCCTTCTCCGGGTCTGCGCCGATCAGCGGCGCGATCTCCCGCGCAAGGGCGGAAATCCGCTCCACGCGCTCGAATTGCGTGCCGAGCTTCGAGTGGAAGGTGACCGCCTTCAGCTTGTCGTTGAAGGCGGAAAGGCCCTGCCGCTCCGCCACGCGAAGGTCGTTCTCCCAGAAGAAGAGCGCGTCGGAGAGGCGGGCGGCGAGGACGCGGCGGTTGCCGGCGAGGATGGTCGCGCCCCGATCCGCCGTCTCGATGTTGGCGACGGTGAGGAACCGCTCGATCCGCCCGGTCTTCGGGTTCCGGAGCGAGAAGAATTTCTGGTGCGCCTTCATCGAGGTGCGGAGCACTTCGGGCGGCAGGCCGAGGAACCGCGCCTCGATCTCCCCCATCAGCGGGACCGGCCATTCGACGAGGCCCGAGACCTCGGCGAGCAGCCCCTCGTCCTCGACGATCTCCATGCCGGCGGCGAAGGCGAGGTTGTCCGCGTCGGCCTTGATCCGAGCGGCGCGGTCGGCCGGGTCGAGCACCACCTTCGCTTCATGGAGGCGACGAACGTAATCGTCGAAGCCCTTCGGCGCGAAGGGTTCGGGCGCCATGAAGCGGTGGCCCTGCGTCGTCCCGCCAGAAGCGATCCCGCCGATCTCGAAGGGGACGATCTCCGCCCCCGCCTCGTCGACCAGGAGGCAGAGGATGGAGCGGAGCGGGCGCGCCCAGGTGAGATCGCCGCGCCCCCAGCGCATCGAGCGCGGCCAGGGGAAGGCGCGGATCGCCTCCGTCACCGCCTCGGCGATCACCTCGGCGGCGGGGCGGCCGGGCCGCTCGATCACCGCGAACCAGACCTCGCCCTTCTTGTCCGGCCGCGCTTCGAGCTGATCCTTCGTCAGGCCGGTGGAACGGAGGAAGCCGTCGAGCGCGGCGGCCGGAGCGTCGGTGCGCGGGCCCTTCCGCTCCTCTCGCGTCGCGCGGGTCGCCTTCGGCAGGCCGTGGAGCGAGAGGGCGAGGCGGCGCGGCGTGGCGAAGGCGCCGGCCTCGGCATAGGTGAGGCCGCGCTCGACCA
>CALFYQ010000104.1 GCA_937952085.1 uncultured Paracoccaceae bacterium
TCCCTCGGCGCGACGCAGATCGTCGCGCGGGAGGAGATCGCCGAGGCGCCGACCCGGCCGCTCGAATCGGAGACCTGGGCGGGCTGCGTCGACGCGGTCGGCGGCCCGATGCTCGCCCGCGTGCTGACGCAGCTCAAATACGGCGGCTCTGCCGCGGCGGTCGGCCTCGCCGGCGGCGCGGCGCTGCCGGCGACGGTGGTCCCGTTCCTCCTCCGCGGCGTGAACCTTCTCGGCATCGACAGCGTGATGCAGCCCTTCGAGAACCGCCTCGCGGCCTGGAAGCGGATCGCTTCGGACCTGCCGATGGCGAAACTCGAAGCCATGTTGCAGCCAGCCAAGCTGGCCGACCTGCCGAAGCTCGGCGCCGCGATCCTCAAGGGGCAGGTCAAGGGCCGCGTCGTCGTCGACGTCGCCGGTTGAGGCGCGATGCGGATCGTCGGCGGCCGGTTCCGCGGCCGGGCCCTCGCGGCGCCCGGCGCTGCGGGCGGCGGGGTGGCGCATCTCCGCCCCACCGCCGACCGGGTGCGCGAGTCGCTCTTCAACCTTCTCGCGCACGGGCCCTATGACGGCGCGCCGGAGGGGATGCGAGTGCTCGACCTCTTCGCCGGCACCGGCGCGCTCGGGCTCGAGGCGATGAGCCGGGGGGCGATCCGCGCCGTCTTCGTCGACGATCACGGCCCTTCCCGCGCCCTCATCCGCGAGAACGTGGAGGCGCTCGGCCTTCTCGGCGAGACCAAGATCTGGCGCCGCGACGCGACGAAGCTCGGCCCCTGCCGGGGCGAGCCCTTCGATCTCGTCTTTCTCGACCCGCCCTATAGCAAGGGCCTCGCCGACCCGGCGCTCGCCTCGGCGGCGGCGGGCGGCTGGCTGGCGCCGGGCGCGCTCGTCATCGTCGAGCAGGCCGAGGCGGAGCCGCTGCCGGAGCGCATCGAACTTCTCGACGAGCGTGTCTACGGAGAGACGCGGATCGTGATCGGCCGGGCCGTGACATCCGCCACGCCGGCCCTATAGTCCCGCCCGAAAACCAACGCCGCCAGTTCAGGGAGCGCGCACATGTCCATCGCCGTCGGAGACAAGCTGCCGGAGACGAGTTTCGTCGAGATCGGCGCCGCCGGCCCGTCGCAGGTTCCGGGCGCCGAGCTTTTCAAGGGCAAGCGCGTCGCGCTCTTCGCGGTGCCGGGCGCCTTCACGCCGACCTGCCACGCCAAGCACGTTCCCTCCTTCGTCGGCGCCGCCAAGGCGCTGTCCTCGAAGGGCGTCGACGCGATCGTCTGCGTTTCGGTCAACGACCCCTTCGTGATGAAGGCCTGGGGCGAGGCGACCGGCGCGACCGCCGCCGGCATCCGCATGCTGGCCGACGCCGAGGCCGCCTTCACCAAGGCGATCGGGCTCGACTTCACCGCCCCGCCGGCCGGGCTCATCTCCCGCTCCCGCCGCTATTCGATGCTGGTCGAGGACGGCGTGGTGAAGGTGCTGAACCTCGAGGAGTCGCCGGGTCAGGCGACCTGCTCGCTCGGCGAGGTTCTGGTCGACCAGATCTGAACCTTGGCGCCGGCCCGCTTCGCCGCGCTCGCCGACATCCACGGCAACGCCGACGCGCTGGACGCGGTTCTGGCGGACGCCGCGACGCAGGACGTCGAGGACGTTGTCGTCCTCGGCGACCACCTCTCCGGCCCGCTCGCCGCGGACGAGACGGCCGAGCGGCTGATCGCCTCCCGTTTCCTGGCCATTCTCGGCAACCATGACCGCTGGCTGATCGACCGGCCGCCGGAGCTGATGGGAAGCTGGGAGCGGGACGCCTGGCCGAAGCTCGCCCGGCGCCATCTCGACTGGCTTCGCTCCCTCCCCGCCACGGCGGAGCATGAGGGCGCGCTCCTTCTCCACGGCGTTCCCGGCGACGACGATTGCGGCTGGCTCGACAAGGTCGGCCCGGACGAGACGCGGCCCCGCGCGCCGTCGGAGATCGAGGCCTTCGCCGAAGGGATCGGCCAGCGCCTGGTCCTCACCGCCCACACCCATCTCGCCGGCGCCGCGCGGCTCGCCGACGGGCGGCTCGTCGTCAATTCGGGCTCGGTCGGCTGCCCGGCCTTCGACGGCGGGCCCTATCTTCTCGAAAGCGGCGCGCCCGACGCGCGCTATGCGATCCTCGAAGCGGGGCCGGCGGGATGGTGCGTCTCCTTCCGCCTGGTCCCCTACGATCCGTCACGGATGGCGGCGATGGCGGAGACGGCGCGGCGGCCCGACTGGGCGTGCGCCTTGCGCACAGGACGGATCGTGCGCTGACGCAGGGCGTTTGCCAAAACACCGCGCCGCCCTTTAGTTTCCCGGAAAAGGCGAAGTGGGAGGGGCGAATGGCCCGGATCGGAGTCGTCGGCCTCGGCGCGATGGGCGGCGGCATGGCGCGGGCCTGTCTCGCGGCCGGACATATGACGCACGGGTTCGACATCGACCCCGCGCGGGAGGCCGCGTTCCAGGGCGAAGGCGGCGCGGCCGGGTCGCGGGCCGAGGCGGCTTCGGGCCTCGACATCCTCGTTCTCGTCACCCTCAACGCGGCGCAGGCCGAAGAGGTGCTGTTCGGCGAGGCGGGCCTCGCCGGGGCGATGCGAAAAGGCGCCGCGGTGATCTGCTGCCCCACCGTCTCGCCCGACGCCGCCCGCGCGATGGCGGCCCGCTGCGCCGATCTCGGCCTTCTCTATCTCGATGCGCCGATCTCGGGCGGCGCCGCGAAGGCGCGGGCGGGGAAGCTCACCATCCTCGCCTCCGGCGCGCCCGAAGCCTTCGCCGCCGCCCGCCCGGCGCTCGACGCGATGGCCGAGACGGTGTTCGAGCTCGGCGACGAGGCGGGGCCCGGCTCCGCCATGAAGGCGATCAACCAGATGCTGGTCGGCACCCACATCGCCGCCGCCGCCGAGGCGCTGGTCTTCGGCATGACGCAGGGCGTCGACCCGGAAAAGACCATCGAGATCATCTCGAAATGCGCCGGCACGAGCTGGGCCTTCGAGAACCGGATGCCGCATGTCGCCAAGGGCGACTACACGCCGCTTTCGGCGGTGGACATCTGGCTGAAAGATCTTGGCATCGTGCTCGACATCGCCGGCAAGGCGAAGTTCGGCGCGCCGCTGACCGCCGCCGCGCTCCAGCAGTTCATCGCCGCCTCCGGCTCCGGCCTCGGGCGGGAGGACGACGCGGCCGTCGCCAAGGTCTACGCCCGGAACGCGGGCGTGGCGCTGCCGGGGGCGAAGTGATGCTGCTCGGCTGCGTCGGCGACGATTTCACCGGCTCCTCCGACCTTGCGAACACGCTCGCCAAGGCAGGGATGCGCGTGACGCAATATTCCGGCGTGCCGGAGGGGCCGGCGGCGCCCGGCGTCGAGGCCGGGGTGGTGGCGCTCAAATCCCGCACCATCGACAAGGCGGAGGCGGTGCCCCTCTCCCTCCTCGCGCTCGAATGGCTGGCGGCGCAGGGCTGCCGGCAGTTCGTCTTCAAATACTGCTCGACCTTCGACTCGACGCCGGACGGCAACATCGGCCCGGTGGCCGAGGCGATGGCCAAGGCGCTCGGCGAGACGCGGGTGATCGTCTGCCCCGCCTTCCCCGGCGCGGGCCGCACGATCTACATGGGCCACCTCTTCGTGAACGACCGCCTTCTTTCCGAGTCCGGCATGGAGAAGCACCCCCTCACGCCGATGACGGACCCGGACATCCGCCGCTTCCTCGGCCTTCAGACCCGCCTCAAGGTCGGCCATGTCGCGGCGCCGGCGGTGCGCCAGGGCGCCGACGCGATCCGCGCCGCGCTCGAGGCGGAGGCGGAGGCGGGCCGGCGGCTCATCGTGGTGGACGCGGTGGCCGACGCCGACCTGATGGAGATCGGCCGCGCCGCCGCCGGGATCAGGCTCGTCACCGGCGGCTCCGGCGTCGCCATGGGGCTTCCCTCCAACTTCGCGCGGGAGGGGCTTCTGGCCGGCGAGGGGACGCCCTGGAAGGGCGCGCTCGGCCGCGCCGCGATCCTCTCCGGCTCCTGCTCCAACGCGACGCGCGGGCAGGTCGCCGCGCATGACGGCCCGAAGCTCGAAATCACCGCCGAGGCGGTGATGATGGGGGACCAGACCGGCGCGAAGATCGCCGAATGGATGCTGGCGCAGCGCGGCGTGCCGCTCGCCTATTCCTCCGCCGAGCCCGAAGTGGTGGCGAAGGCGCAGGAGACCTTCGGCAAGGAGGAGGTCGCCGCGAAGATCGAGGCGGCGATGGGCGAGGCGGCGGTCGCGCTCGTCTCGGGCGGCGTCCACCGGCTGGTGGCGGCGGGAGGCGAGACCTCGGGCGCCGTGGTCGAGGCGCTTGGCGTCGAGGCGATGGAGATCGGGCCGGAGATCGACCCCGGCGTGCCTGCGCTCCGCGCCGCGGGGCGGGACCTGACCCTCGCGCTCAAATCCGGCAATTTTGGCGGGAAGGACTTTTTCGCCCGCGCCGTCGCGGCCCTCGCGCCGCCCCGGCCGGCATGACGGAGGCGGCGCTCCGCGAGGCGATCTGCCGTTTCGCGGCCTCGCTCCACGCGCGGGGCCTGACGCCCGGCTCCTCCGGCAACATCTCGGCGCGGACCGAGGATGGCGGCCTTCTCGTCACGCCCACGGGTTCGGGCTTTGGCGCGCTCGATCCGGCGCGGCTCTCGCGGCTCGACGCCGCCGGCCGCCTCCTTGCCGGCGACAAGCCGACCAAGGAGATGCCGCTCCATTCCGCCTTCTACGAGACGCGGGCCGGCGCGGGCGCGGTGGTGCATCTTCATTCCGCGCATTCCGTCGCACTCTCGATGCTGCCCGACACGGACCCGAACTGCGTGCTGCCGCCCCTCACCGCCTATTCGGTGATGCGCGTCGGCAAGGTGAAGCTCCTGCCCTATTTCCGACCGGGCGATGCGGCGATGGGCGAGGCGGTGCGCTCCCTCGCCGGGCGGCGCTCCGCCGTCCTTCTCGCCAATCACGGCCCGGTCGTGGCGGGGGCAGACCTCGAATCCGCCGTCTTCGCGATGGAGGAACTGGAGGAGACGGCGAAACTCGCCCTTCTCACCCGCGGGCTCGGGCCCGTTGGTCTTACGTCAACCCAGATCGCCGATCTTGTGGCGACCTTCGGCGCGGAGTGGGAGACATGACCCGATTTTCCGCCAATCTCGGCTTCCTCTGGACGGAGCTTCCGCTGACCGCCGCGATCCGGCGCGCCAAGGCGGCCGGCTTCGATGCAGTGGAGATGCATTGGCCTTACGACACGCCGGCGGAAGTCGCCGCCGCGGCGCTGAAGGAGGCGGGCGTGCCGCTCCTCGCCGTAAACACCCGCAAGGGCGAGGCGGGGGAGAACGGCCTCGCCGCCCTGAAGGGTCGGGAGGAGGAGGCCCGCGCCGCGATCGACGAGGCGCTGGACTGGGCGCATGAGGCGGGCGCCAGCGCCGTCCACGTCATGGCGGGCCGCTTCGGCGACGAGGAGACCTTCATCGCCAATCTCCGCTATGCGGCGGAGGAGGCGCGCGACCTCGGCAAGACCATTCTGATCGAGCCGCTCAACTCCCGCGACGCGCCGGACTATTTCCTCACCGAGGCGGAACAGGCGGCGGAGATCATCACCCGCACCGGCGCGCCGAACATCCGCATCATGTTCGACTGCTACCATCTGCAGATCATGCAGGGGGACCTGCTCCGCCGGTTCGAGGCGCTGCAGCCGCTGATCGGCCACATCCAGATCGCCGCCGTCCCCTCCCGCAAGGAGCCGGACGAGGGCGAGGTCTGCTACGAGCGGCTACTTCCGGCGATGGAGGCGCTCGGCTGGAAGGGCTTCGTCGGGGCGGAATACCGGCCGCGGACGACGACCGATGAAGGGCTCGGCTGGCTGGAGAAGTTCCGCTGAGGCCCGCCCGGGGCTGAGCGGGCCGCGCTCGCTCCGCTGCGCCGCCATGCGCAGATGCCGGCGGCGACCGGCCCGTGCCGCGCCGGGTCCCGATGCGCTCCGGGACGGCTTGCCGAGCCCCTATGGAACCGGGTCGCCGACCGGCGTGTCCTGGCTGAAGACGTTCAGCCATTCGCCGTCGCGCAGCGCCCAGAGGGAGGAGACCCACATCCGCTCCGTGCGGTCCGGGCTTTCCGGCCGGGCGTATTCGGCGAGATAGACCAGCATGGCCGCCTCGGGCCCCAGCGGAAGCGCCCGCGCCTCGGAGATCGCGTAGCGGGCGACGGTGGGGCCGCCCGAAAGCTGCCCGGCATGGCCCGCCCGGCCCGAGAGGCCAGACGGATAGACGCCGAGGAAATCGGACGCCAGGCGGCGCTCGTCCGCCGCCGGGTCGCCTGCGATCAGCGCCGCCCAGACCTCGCGTTCGAGCGCGAGGAGAGCGGCGAGATCGGGCCCGCTCACGCCGCCTTCGCCGCTTCGATCCATCCCCAGACGCGGACCGGGGTCATCGGCATGTCGACCCGCTTCACGCCGAGCGGCGACAGCGCGTCGAGCACGGCGTTGGTGACCGCGGCGAGGGCGCCGACCGTGCCCGCCTCGCCGCAGCCCTTCATGCCGATCGGGTTCGCGGTCGAGGGCGTGCCCTCATGGGTGAAGGTGATGACCGGCGGAATGTTGTCCGCCCGCGGCATCGCGTAATCCATAAACGAGGTGAAGAGCGGCTGCCCGTCCTCGGTATAGGCGACCTGCTCCATGACCGCCTGCCCGAGCCCCTGCGCGATGCCGCCATGGACCTGGCCCTCGGCCAGCATCGGGTTCATCAGGATGCCGAAATCGTCCGTCACCGTGTAGTTGACGACCTGGACCGAGCCGGTCTCCGGGTCCACCTCGACCTCGGCGATGTGGCAGCCGTTCGGGAAGGAACGGGCGGGGACGACGTTCTCGCCGGCATGGTCGAGAAGCTCGGTCTTGCCTTCCTTCCGGGCCTTCTCGGCCAGCGCCATCACCGTCACCTCGCGGTCGGTGCCGGAGACGCGGAAGGCGCCGTCCTCGAAGACGATGTCGGCCGCCGCGGCCTCCAGCTCCTCCTCCGCCATCGGCCGGAACGCGTCCAGCATCTTGTCGGCGATGGCGTTGATCGCGCTGCCCTGCATCGTCACCGAGCGGGAGCCGCCGGTGCCGCCGCCGACCGGGATGCGGTCGCTGTCGCCCTCGACCATGCGGATCTTGTCGAAGGGGATGCCGGCGCGGCTGTGGAGGAACTGCGAGAACACCGTCTCGTGCCCCTGCCCGGTCGACTTGGTGCCGACATAGAGGTTCACGAAGCCGTCCTCGGCGAATTCGATCCGCGCGCTCTCGTTCTGGTCGCCGAGGATCGACTCGACATAGTAGCAGGTGCCGATGCCGCGGGCCTTGCCGCGGGCCTTCGCGTCGGCGCGCCGCGCCTCGAAGCCGGCCCAGTCCGCCTCCTTCAGCGCCCGCGTCATCACCCGGTCGAAATCGCCGACGTCATAGGTCTCGCCGGAGGCGGTGTTATAGGGGAAGGTCTTGATGAAGTTCCGCCGCCGCAGCTCCGCCGGCTCGACGCCGAGCTGGCGGGCGGAGGCGTCCATCAGCCGCTCCAGCGCATAGATCTGTTCCGGCCGCCCGGCGCCGCGATAGGCGTCGATGGGCGTCGTGTTGGAGAAGACGCCCTTCACGCCCATGAAGACGTTCTGGATGTCATAAGCGCCGGTGAGAACGCGAGAGGCGACGGCCGAGGGGATGTACTGCCCGAAGGTCGAGCAATAGGCGCCCATGCCGGCGACGCAGTCGAACCGCATCGCCACCAGCTTCAGGTCCGCGTCGAACGCGGCCTGGCAGGTGGTGTAGTGGTCCCGCCCCATCACGTCGGAGAGCGCGCCTTCGGAGCGCTCCGCGACCCAGCGGATCTTCCGCCCGGTCTCGCGCGCGGCCTGCGCCACCACCGGGTATTCCGGGTGGATGAAGCTCTTGATGCCGAAGCCGCCGCCGATATCGACATGGCTGACATGGACCCGGTCGGCGTCGAGCGACATCATCGAGGCGACTTCGCGCTTCACGTCCCAGGGGCCCTGGCCGCCATAGACGATGCGAAGGTCGGAGCCGTCCCAGCTCGCCTCGCAGGAGCGCGGCTCCATCGAGTGGCCGATCACCTTGTTGTCGACGATCTCGACCTTCACCTTGTGTTTGGCCGTGGCGAAGGCGGCGTCGACCGCCGCCTCGTCGCCGAGGCCCCAGTCGAAGGCGAGGTTGCCGGGCGCCTCGGGGTGGATCACCTCGGCGCCGGGGGCGAGGGCGACATCGGTGTCGCGCACCACCGGCAAGTCCTCATACTCGACCTCGATCAGCTCGAGCGCGTCCTTCGCCTCCGCCGCCGTCTCGGCCGCGACCATCGCCACCGCCTCGCCGACATAGCGGACCCGGTCGACCGCGAGGCAGGGCCGCTTGCCGCCGGTGCCGTTGGTGCCGTCGCGGTTCTGCACCACGCCCCATTCGAGGCTGTTGTTCATCACCTTGTCGAGGTCCGCGCCGGTCCAGACGCCGATCACGCCGGGCGCCGCCTTCGCCGCGCTGGTGTCGATCGAGGCGATCTTCGCATGGGCGACCGGGCTTCGCAGGAACAGCGCCGTCGCCACGCCCTCGCGCGGCAGGTCGTCGAGATAGCGGCCGGTTCCCTTGAGGAAGCGGACATCCTCCTTGCGGCGGACGGGCTGGCTGACGCCGAACTTGGTCATGTGAAGCTCCCGTAGGCGATGGGTCGCGGCGGACGATAGCGGCTCGCGCGGCCGCCGCCACCCCCCCTAGGACGGGAAATTCGCGCGCAAGCGCCTGTACGGTCAGCGCGGGAGCGGAAGTTCCAGAATCTTGGGGCTCCAGCCGTGGACGTTGTCATGCGCCTCAATCTCGACCCTCGTCACACCCTCGGGGATCGCGACGCGAGAGAGCTTCCGGGTGAAGGGCTGCTCGTCGACATGCGGGTGGAGCAGCCGGCGCGACCCGTAGACGACGCCGCCGGGCCCGACGATTCGCCATTCGTCCGCGTAATGCTCCCAGCCCGTATCGGCGTGCCGGATGGTGACGTCGAAGCGCCAGCCGCCCGGCTCCATCGTGGCCCGCGCGCCGACGATCTCGACCTCGCCGGCGAGCGCCGGGAGCGGCAGGAAGGCGAGTATCAGGGCGAGGCGCATCGCGAAGCGTCGCCTGTGTAGCGCGGCGGCGCAAGCGCCCGGCGCGCCGGCGGGCGTTCCCGCAAGATGCATGAGCGGGGTCAGAGTTCGGCCGCAGCGCGCTGCGTCGGGCGCGGCGCCATCGGGCCGCCCTGCGCGGCCGGTCAGGCGAGGCGCGCCGCAGCGCGGCGGAAACCGTCCGAAATATCGGCCCAGGCCGCCTCGAAGCCCTGCGAGAGGCTGGCCCATGCGGCTTCGGAGGCGCGTCTTGCCTCGACCAGCTTCACCTCGGCCTCGGCCCGCCGCGCCCTCAGCTTCGCGATCTCCACTTCGTAGTCGAGCGCGGCCTGAGCCTCCGAGGCTCGCATCTTCGCCTGAAGACGGTCGATATCGCGGTCCCATTCGTCCAGCTTCAGCTTGATCCGCTCGATGTAGGCCTTCCGGTCGGTCATCATCCTTGCTCCACGCGATTGATCCTCTTCTTTCAACTGGATCGATTTGACTTTGCGTCAACCGCGACGGATCGGCGCGATTCCCAGCGCTGGCGCCGGGCGCGGGAACGGGCTATGAGCGCCGCGCTTTTCTCAATGGAGACGAGGGAGATGGGTTATCGAGTCGCCGTCGCGGGCGCCACCGGCAACGTGGGCCGCGAAATGCTGAACATCCTCGCCGAGCGCGAGTTCCCGGCCGACGAGGTCGTGGCGCTCGCGTCGCGCAAATCCATGGGCCAGGACTGCAGCTACGGCGACAAGACGCTCAAGACGAAAGACCTCGACACATTCGACTTCACGGGCTTCGACATCGCGCTCTTCGCGATCGGCTCCGACGCGACCCGGACCTACGGGCCGCGGGCGGCCGCGGCCGGCTGCGTCGTGATCGACAACTCGTCGCTCTATCGCTACGACCCGCAGGTGCCGCTGATCGTGCCCGAGGTGAACCCGGACGCGGTTGAGGGCTTCTCGAAGAAGAACATCATCGCCAACCCCAACTGCTCCACGGCGCAGATGGTGGTGGCGCTGAAGCCGCTGCACGACCGGGCGCGGATCAAGCGCGTGGTCGTCTCCACCTACCAGTCCGTCTCCGGCGCCGGGAAGGCGGCGATGGACGAGCTCTGGAACCAGACCAAGGGGCTCTACGTCCCAGGCCAGGAAGTGGCGCCGGCGAAGTTCTTCAAGCAGATCGCCTTCAACGTGATTCCGCACATCGACGTCTTCATGGAAGACGGCGCCACCAAGGAAGAGTGGAAGATGTCGGCGGAGACGAAGAAGATCCTCGATCCGAAGGTGAAGGTGCACGCCACCTGCGTGCGCGTTCCGGTCTTCGTCGGCCATGCCGAGGCGGTGAACATCGAGTTCGAGGACGAGCTCGACGAGGACGAGGCGCGGGAGATCCTGCGGGAGGCGCCGGGCGTGCTCGTCGTCGACAAGCGGGAGCCCGGCGGCTACATCACGCCGATCGAATGCGTCGGCGAATACGCCACCTATGTGAGCCGTATCCGCACCGACCCGACGCAGGACAACACGCTCTCGATGTGGATCGTCTCCGACAACCTCCGCAAGGGTGCGGCGCTCAACGCCGTGCAGATCGCGGAGCTTTACGGGCGGCGGATTCTGAAGAAGGGCTGATCGGCCCGCATCCGGACATTCGAAGGGCGGGGGAACACCCCGCCCTTGTCGTTTTCCGCCTCAGGCGCCGAGGCCGGAATGCGCCGCCGGCACGTCGAGCGCCGCGAAGCCGTAATGGCGGAGCCAGCGGAGATCGCTGTCGAAGAAGGCGCGAAGGTCCGGGATGCCGTATTTCAGCATCGCCAGCCGGTCGATCCCCATGCCGAAGGCGAAGCCCTGCCACTCGTCCGGGTCGATGCCGCCGGAGCGGAGGACATGCGGGTGGATCATGCCGGAGCCCAGCACCTCGAGCCAGCCGTCGCCCTCGCCGACGCGGAGCTGCCCGCCGGTCCAGGAGCACTGGATGTCCACCTCCGCCGAGGGCTCGGTGAAGGGGAAGTGGGAGGCGCGGAACCGCGTCTTCACCTTCGTCTCGAAGAAGGCGGTGAAGAACTCCTCGAGGCACCATTTGAGGTTCGCCATCGAGACGTTCCGGTCGATCGCCAGCCCTTCGAGCTGATGGAACATCGGCGTGTGGGTGATGTCGTAGTCGGCGCGGTAGACGCGGCCGGGGCAGATGAACCGCGCCGGCGCGCCGTGCTTCAGCATGCCCCGGATCTGCACCGGCGAGGTATGGGTGCGAAGGACATGCGGCGGCCGCTCGTCCCCCTCCGCCTTCGCCATGTAGAACGTGTCCATCTCCGTCCGGGTCGGATGCTCGGGCGGGATATTGAGCGCGTCGAAATTGTGCCAGTCGGTCTCGATCTGCGGGCCTTCCTCGACTGAGAAGCCGAGCTCGGCGAAGATCGTCGTCACCTCTTCGGTGACCTGGGAGACCGGGTGGATCGTGCCCTCCGGCTGCGGCCGGGCGGCGAGCGTCACGTCGAGCCACTCGGCTTTGAGCCGTTCAGAGAGCGCGGCGTCGGCGAGGGCGGCCTTGGCGGCCGAGAGCGCCGTCTGCACCTCGTCCCGCACCCGGTTGAGTTCGGCGCCGGCGGCCTTCCGCGCCTCGGGGTCGAGGGTGCGGAGCCCCTGCATGGCGAGGCTGATCTCGCCCTTCCTGCCGAGCGCGGAAAGGCGCACCGTCTCCAGCGCGGCCTCGTCCTTCGCCGCGGCGATCTCGGCGATATACTTGTCGCGGAGCCCGCTCGTCCCGTCCATGGCGCCCTCTTGTCGTCCGCGCGGGAGTTACCGGGGCGGCGGCGCCGGCGCAAGGCCGGCGTGGTGGGGGATGAGTTGCGCCCCCTCCTCCCCTCCCGGCCCGTGCGACCAGCACGGGCCGCGCCCGCCCCTCCCCGCGGGCGGGCGCCCCC
>CALFYQ010000105.1 GCA_937952085.1 uncultured Paracoccaceae bacterium
CTCCGCTTCGACGGGGTGCGGGTTCCGGCCCGGAACGTGGTGGGCGAGCGGGGCGCCGGTTTCCGGATGCAGATGATGCAGTTCCAGGAGGAGCGGCTCTGGGCCGCCGCGAACGGGCTCAAGGCGCTCGACCGGATGATCGACGAGACCATCGGCTGGTGCCGCGACCGCTCGATTTTCGGCAAGAAGCTGATCGAGAACCAGGCGGTGCATTTCCGCCTCGCGGAGCTGCGGACGGAGGTGGAGCTTCTGCGCTCGCTCACCTGGCGGGCGATCTGGGACTATGTGGACGGCGCGGATGTGACGCGGCTCGCCTCCATGGCCAAGCTGAAGGGCGGGCGGCTGGCGCGTGAGGTGGCGGATTCGTGCCTGCAATACTGGGGCGGCATGGGTTACACGCTGGAGAACCCGGTCAGCCGGTTCTTCCGCGACGGTCGGCTCTGGTCGATCGGCGGCGGGGCGGACGAGGTGATGCTCGGAATCATCTGCAAGTTCGAAGGAACTCTGCCGCCGCGGAGCCAGTAGGCTTCAGGGTTTCTTCACGGCTCGGTCGGCAAGCTTCCGGCGCTGTGTGCGTAGGGGGTGTGGAGCATGCCGACACGTTGGCTGTGGGCGGCCGTGATGGGCCTTGGCGGCGTCGCCGCGATGGCCGGGGACGGGCCGGAGAAGGAATGGTCCTACAAGGACTGGCGGGTTGAGCTGAAGGGCGGGCGCTGCGCGCTCTCCACCGGCGGCGACGGGGACGGGTTCTTCCGCCTCGAATTCGGCATGCTCGGCTTCGACGCCGCGGCGATCTATCAGCCGCTCTGGTACCGTTCCGAGCCGATGCCGCTCGAATTCGAGGATGGCGTGGCGGTGGTGATCGACGGCCGCGACTCGGGCTTCGGCGACGAGATGGCGGTGTTTGACGGCCGTGACGAGTGGGACGACTATTTCCGCGCCGCGGCGCTCACCACGGGCTATGTGCCCGACCTGGTGGAGACGCTCCGTCGCGCGAACCGGATCGCCTTCGTCGTGTTCCGGCCGGGCCGGGCGCCGGCGGTCTATGACGATCTCTCGCTCTCGGGCTTCACCGCGGTCTATCTCAAGGCCTCGGAATGGTGCCGGTTCAGCCCGACGGCGCTTCCGCGCGCCTGAGCCCCGCGCTGCCGCCGCCGTTGCGGTGACGCGGCGTCCCGCTTGGCGGCGCCGCCACGGCCGCGTAGCCTCCCGCGGAACATCCGGGAGGGCGCGATGGACGGGGCGATCGACATCGAGGTGAAGGACGGCGTTTCGGTGCTGGTGATAAACCGGCCCGAGAAGAAGAACGCGCTGACCGACGCGATGTATCACGCCCTCGCCGACGGCATGGCGGCGGCCGAGGCCGACCCGGCCGTCGGCGCGACGCTGCTGACCGGCGCGGGCGGAAACTTCACCACCGGCAACGACATCGGAGACTTTCTGAAGGCGGCGACGGGGGGCGAGGGCGGCAAGGGCGTCGGCCGCTTCCTGATGGCGCAGGCGGAGGCGACGAAGCCACTGGTCGCCGCGGTGGAGGGGCTCGCGGTCGGCGTCGGGGCGACGACGCTCCTTCAATGCGACCTCGTCTATGCGGCGGAGAGCGCCTCGATCCGCACGCCTTTCGTCGATCTCGGCGTCACGCCGGAGAACGCTTCCTCGCTGCTCGGGCCCCGGATCATGGGCCACCCGCTCGCCTTCGAGCTTCTGGTGCTGGGCGAGCCGTTCGATGCGGCGCGGGCCGCGGCGGCGGGGATCGTCAACCGCGTCGTTCCGGCGGAGGCGCTGAGGGAGACGGCGCTCGCCGCAGCGCGGCGTCTGGCGGCGAAACCGCGCGGCGCGCTCCTCGCGGCGCGGGCGCTTCTGCGCGGCGACCCGGCGGCGGTGAAGGCCCGCTCGGCGGAAGAGGGGCGGATCTTCGCCGAGCGGCTCCGCTCCGCCGAGGCGCGCGCGGCCTTCGAGGCGTTCATGTCGCGGAAACGCTGAAGCCGGGCTTGCGCCGCCCGGCGCGGCCCGGCCAGAATGCCGAAAATCCACGGCGGGAGAGTGGCATGACGACGCGCGAGGCGATCCGGACGGGCGGCTTCTAC
>CALFYQ010000106.1 GCA_937952085.1 uncultured Paracoccaceae bacterium
CGGAGGTGGTGGAGACGCCGAGCGGGGCGAGGAGGCCGTCGGCCGCGATCGGCCCGCAAAGCTCCGTCACCATCGCGGGGAAATGCGCCGTGACGAAGCCGAGCTGATAGCCGCAGGAGAAGAAGCCGAGGAAGATCAGCGTGTAGGACGGGTCGCGGAAGGCGCGGCCGAGCAGCGCCGCCATCGACTCCTGCGCCTCGGCCCGCGCCGCCGGGCTCGACGTCTCGCGGATCATCGGCAGGACGACGAGAACGGCGAGGATCGCCACCGCGAAGCAGAGGAAGACCCGGTCCCAGTGCAGGAAGGCGAGAAGCGACGCGGCGATGGGCGGGCCGATCATCTGGCCGAGGGAGCCGGCCGAGGTGGCGATGCCGAGCGCCAGCGAGCGGCGCTCCGGCGCGGCGGCGCGGCCGACAACGCCGAGGATGACGCCGAAGCCGGTGCCGGCGACGCCGAAGCCGACCACCCAGGAGACGAGCTGGTGCTCCGCCGGCGTCGTCGCGAAGGAGGTGAGGACGAGGCCGAGCGCATAGACCAGGGCGCCGAGGGCGAGGGCCTTCCGGTCTCCGAACCGCTCGGCGAGAGCGGCGAAGATCGGCTGGCCGATGCCCCAGGCGAGATTCTGGATCGCGATGGCGAAGGAGAACTCGACGCGCGGCCAGCCGAATTCGTTGGCGATCGGGATCTGGAACACGCCGTAGGAGGCGCGGATCGCGAAGCTCGCCACGATGATCGCGCAGCAGGCGATCAGGACGGGGGTGATAAGGCGGGCCTGCATCTCGGTCTCCGGTCGGGCGCGGCAGGGTTCCGATATGGAACTCTCTTCGTCAATCGAGTTTTCGCGGGGGTTCGGTTCACGAAAGTTGATGCGCGAGGCCGGCGCCCCCCGCCCTCGCGATCGCCGGGAGGCGCGTGGAGACGGTTCGGCCGATGGCGCGGGCCGGGCATGAAGGCGCGGCGCCGCGTCCTCCCCGCTTCGAACAGGCCTTTCCCGCCCGGGGATGACGGCCGCGGATCCGCGCGACCGACCGGAGCGCGAGGGGCCCTGGCCGGCGCCCCGAAGACCCGGCCGGGTTCGAGATCGCGCGCCGCTCGCGGCAAGGCTGGCGGCCGATCGGCGAGCGCGTGTTCGGCCTGGCGGGCGGGCGGCGCTCTCGCGACCGGCAGGGCCGGGCCCGCGCGGATACCGGCGGGGGATCCGGCGTCACCCTCGCCAGCCCGCGCCGCGAAGACCGGGTCCGCGATATCGGGGCAGGCGGGCGCCGCCGGCCCGCCTTGCCAGCCGCGGCGGCTTTCGCCCATATCGGAGCCCGGAGGGCTCATGGCGGACGGACCGCTCAGCAAGTATCGCGAAATGA
Organism: uncultured Paracoccaceae bacterium; assembly: GCA_937952085.1. Classification (GTDB taxonomy): domain Bacteria; phylum Pseudomonadota; class Alphaproteobacteria; order Rhodobacterales; family Rhodobacteraceae; genus Pikeienuella. Next base: position 1,359 of record CALFYQ010000106.1, read on the forward strand.
TCGCCGCCGGCGCGATCCGCGACGACGTGGCCCAGCGCCTGGCGCTGGAGAAGCTGCAGCTTCTCCACGGGCGGCTGAAGGACTACGACCCGTGGAAGGGCAAGCGCGTCGCCCGCGGCTGGTTCGGCTGGGGCCGCGAGGGCGCGAAGACCGACGCCGATCTCAACGGGCTTTACATCTACGGCGGGGTCGGGCGCGGCAAGTCCATGCTGATGGACCTCTTCTTCGAGACCTCGACGGTGCAGAAGAAGCGGCGGGTGCATTTCCACGCCTTCATGCAGGAGGCGCACCGGGCGATCCACGAGGCCCGCAAGACCGGCGACGAGGACCCGATCAAGACGGTGGCGAAAGCTATCGCGCACGAGACGGTCCTGCTCTGCTTCGACGAGATGCAGATCACCGACATCACGGACGCGATGATCGTCGGGCGGCTCTTCGAGAAGCTCTTCAAGCGCGGCACGGTGATCGTGACGACCTCGAACCGGCCGCCTGACGATCTCTACAAGGACGGGCTGAACCGGCAAATCTTCCTGCCCTTCATCGCCATGCTGAAGGAGAAACTGGATCTGCACCTTCTGGAGAGCCCGACCGACTATCGGCAGGCGCGGCTCGCGGGGCGGGAGGTCTATCACACGCCGCTCGGCCCGGCGGCCGACGCGGCGATGGACGCGACCTGGGACGAGCTGACCGGCGGGCACGAGGGCGAGCCGCTGGTGCTGACCCTGAACGGGCGGGACATCGTCGTGCCGCGGTTCCATGCCGGGGTCGGCCGCGCGAGCTTCGAGGATTTCTGCGTGAAGCCTCTCGGGCCGGGCGATTTCCTCGTCATCGCCGGGGCGATGCGGACGCTCCTGCTCGACCGCGCGCCGAAGCTCGGCGTCCACAACGCCAACGAGGCGAAGCGCTTCGTCACGCTGGTCGACGCGCTCTACGAGGCGAAGGTCCGCCTCGTCATCTCCGCCGCGGCGGAGCCGGAGGCGCTCTATCCCGAGGGCAAGGGGGCCTTCGAATTCGAGCGCACCGCCTCCCGCCTCGCCGAGATGCGCTCGGCGGACTGGTTGGGCAAGGCGGCCTGAGCGCCGCCTTCGCCGGTCAGGCGGCCAGCGCCTCGTCCGGGCCCGCGTCGCCCTTGGCGCTTTCGGCCGGCTTCGCGGGCGGGCGCTTCGACGCCTTGCCGTCCGATTCGACGATCCGCTCCAGCGCCTGCGCCTCGGCCGAGACCTTCGAGAGCGAGGCCACCGCCTGCTCGACGCCGCCGAGATTGGACTCCGTCGCCTCGGCGAGGCCGCGGATGAGATCGGCGAGCTGGTCCGCGCCGGCGCGCTGCTCGCCGACCGCCGCGTTCATGTCGCGCACCAGGTCGGAGGTGCGGGTGATCTCCCGCACCATGTCGGAGAGGACCGACTTGGCCTTGTTGGAGACGTTCACCGCATCGCCCGAGAGCTTGCCGATCTGCTGCGCGGCGTCCTGGCTCCGCTCGGCGAGCTTGCGGACCTCGGTCGCGACGACGGCGAAGCCGCGGCCGTGTTCGCCGGCGCGCGCGGCCTCGACCGCGGCGTTGAGGGCGAGAAGGTCCGTCCGCTTCACGATCTCCTCGATCAGCGCAACATGGGTGACGATGGCGTTGAGGACGCCCAGCGTCTCGCCGACGATGTCGGCGCATTCGTTGGCGCCCTTCGCCGCGGTGGCGGCGATGCGGCCGGTCTCGCCGGCGTTCTCGACCATGCGGGACATCGACGCGCTCACCTCCTCCACCGCGGCCGAGGCGGTCTGCACCGACTCGGTCTGCCGGCGGGACTGCGTCGCGAGGCCGTCGGCGATGTGGACGAGGCTGTCGCCCTCGAGCTTCAGCACTTCGGCGCTGACGCGGGCCTGGGAAAGCACCGTCTCGACCGAGCCGAGCGCGGTTTCCGCCGTGGTCTGCGCCGCGTGCGCCTCGCCGGCCAGCGTTTCGGCGCGGGCGAGGGCGGCGACCGCCGCGCGCTCCTGCCGGCCGCCGCCGATGAGGATGTAGACGACGCCCGCCGCCTCGATCAGCAGCACGACCGCGTGGATCAGCGTGCGCTCGAGATCGGCGCCGCCGGGGTAGATGAGCTCGGGCAGGACGGTGTTCAGCACGAGGTGATGCGCCGCGACGAGCAGCGTCGCGGCGACGATCGACCGGAAGTCCCGCATCGAGGAGAGGAGCGCGAGGAGCGCGAAGAAATACATGTGGACGTCGACCTGCCAGGGATGGCCGGTCATCGCCGCGAGGATGAGCGCGGGCTGAGCCATCAGCGCCAGCGACAGCGTCACCCGGCCGCGCGGGCGCGAGAGCCGATAGTCCAGCGCCGCGACGGCGGTGACGCCGGCGGAGAGGCCGCCGAGAAGCCAGGCGTCGGCGCCGAGCATCGCCGCGACGGCGAAGATCAGCGGCGCATGCAGGACGGCGAAGACGACGAGGCCGCGGACCGCCCGGTCGCGCTCGGCCTCGGAGGCCTGCTTCAGCCCATCGGAAGTCAGTTCAGACATCTGCATTCACCTTCCATCCGGCCGCGCGGGGCCCGAACCCGGAACGGCGCAGAGCGCGCCGAGGCGCCCCGCATCGAGAACTGCGAGCGCGCCGAGCCGGCGCAGACGCTCGGAAAAGCCGGGGCTGGCCGAGGCCGCCAGCGCGAGGCCGGCGATCGGCGGCAGCGCGTCGCCGCCGGCTTCGGCGATCAGCGAGGCCGCGTCGCGGAACGGCGAGGCGATCACGATCACCGGCGCGCCGGCGGCGCCGGGCCGCGCGAAAAGCCCGATCAGCGGCGCCGCCAGAACCGTGGCGAGCACGACGAGCGAGAGCGGCAGAATCCTCAGTATGGCCATGTGCTTTCGACTAAGGCGCGGCGCGCTAATTTCTGGTGAATCGGGCTGTGGGCCGGACGCCGCGGGGAACGCGCGCGCCATTTCGCCGTTTGGACTCGTGGACGGCGGACTTGCGGCACGGCGCGGGATCCGCGATGTCCCACGCCCGCCTTCCGCGGCGACGGAACGGAACGACAGATGCGCCTCTTCACCTGCCCCGCCTGCGGCGCGACGGCCTATTTCTCCAATCTCCGCTGCCTTTGCGGGGCGGAGTTGCGGTTCGACCCGGATGCGCACGCCTTCGTCAACGACGGCGCGCCCTGCGCCAACCGGGAGGCGATCGGCTGCGGCTGGGTCGCGGACGGGCCCGCGGGGCTCTGCCGCTCCTGCGCGATGACCGAGGTGGCGCCGGACACGTTCCACCGCGAGAATCTCGCGCTCTGGGCGCGGGCCGAGGCGGCGAAGCGCTGGGTGCTGGCGACGCTCGGCCGCTGGGGCTGGTTCTCGGCGGCCGACGAGGGGCCGGCGCCGCGCTTCCACCTTCTATCGGAGATGACCGCCTACGGCCCGGCGCGGGTGGTGATGGGGCATGAAAGCGGGCTCGTCACCATCAACCTCGCCGAGGCGGACCCGGTGGAGACGGTGCGGCGACGGGAGGCGTTCTCCGAGGCGCTCCGCACCATGACGGCGCATTTCCGGCACGAGATCGCGCATTTCCTGTTCGAGCGGCTGGATGCGGCGCGGCCCGGGTTCCGCGCGCGGTTCGAGGCGCTTTTCGGCGACCCGGAGGCGGATTACGGCGCGGCGCTGCGGCGGCACTATGATCTGGGCCCGCCGGCCGACTGGAACGCGAAGCACATCAGCCCCTACGCCTCCAGCCACCCGCACGAGGACTGGGCGGAGACGGCGGCGCATGTGATGCACCTCGCCGACATGCTCGACAGCGCGCTCTCCGCCGGCCTCGCCCGGCCGCCCTTCGACAACCTCGGCTACGACGCCTATGCGGAGACCGGGTCCGGCGCGCTGCTCGACGCCGCGGCCGAGTACGGCGTGGCGCTGAACCATGTGAACCGCTCGATGGGGCTCGGCGACATCTACCCCTTCGTCCACAGCCCGGTAGTGCGCGAAAAGCTGATCGCCGCGCATGGCTGGATTTCGGGGGCGGCGGGCTAGCGCCTGCGCCGCGGCCCGCGCGTCGACGGCCCGGCGGCGGCGGGCCGCCTCGTTCAGAGCGCCTTCCGGGCCCGCATGGCGGCGGAGATCGTGCCGTCGTCGAGCCAGTCGAGCTCGCCGCCGACGGGCACGCCCTGGGCCAGCGAGGTGACGCGGACCCCGGCGCCCTCCATCGCCTCGGCGACGACATGCGCGGTGGTCTGCCCGTCGATCGTGGCGGGGAGGGCGAGGACGATCTCCTCCACCTCCGGCGCGGCGGCCCGACCGGCGAGGAGGGGGATGCGGAGCGCCTCCGGCGTCACCCCGTCGAGCGCCGAGAGGAGGCCGCCGAGCACGTGGTAGCGGCCGCGGAAGACGCCGGCCCGCTCCATCGCCCAGAGCCCGGCCACGTCCTCCACCACGCAGATCGCGCCGGCGTCGCGGCGCGGGTCGCGGCAGATGCCGCATTCGTCGTCGGAATCGAGGTTGCCGCAGGTGGCGCAGGGGCGAACCGCCTCCGCCGCCTCGGAAAGCGCGCGGACTAGGGGGAGGAGCGCCGTCTCCCGCTTCTTCATCAGGTGGAGGACGGCCCGGCGCGCGGAGCGCGGGCCGAGGCCGGGCAGCTTCGCGAAGAGGTCGATCAGCCGCTGAAGCTCCCGCGAGGCGCCGCCGTCCATTCCGTTCCCCGCCTGTTCCCGCCGTGGAGCCTCGCGGCGCGGGGCGCGGAGGTCAAGGCCGGGTCAGGCGCTTTCGGCCGGGGCGGGGCGGATCTGCACGCCGTTGATGCGCCAGGCGCCGTCGACCTGGATCATGAAATAGTCGGCGACGTAGAGCTTCCCCTGCGAATCCTCGAAGACCATGGTCTGCCGGAGGCCCTGCGGCGTCTCGGCCAGCGGGCCGGAGCGGTAGCTCCGCGGCTTCCAGACCATCGGGTAGCCGTTGGTGACCATCTGCGCGAAGCCCTCGGGGCTCTGGAAGATGCTCTGGATCATCGGCGAGGCGTAGGTGAAGGCGCGGCCCCAGTCGTCCGCCTGCATCGCCTCGACCTGGGCGCGGATCGTCGCCTCGATCCCGGCGGCGTCCTCCGAGGACTGGGCGGCGGCGCCGAGCGGCGCGGCGAGTAGCGAGAGGGCGAAAGCGAAGGCGGCGCGGCGCATCTGGTCCTCCTCTGTCTCGCCCATGAGATGCGTCGCCGGCGCGCGGGGGCAAGTGAGAAGGCGCACAGGGCGGGGTTTTGGGGCGGTTTGGTGTTCGGTCGTGGGCTCGCCCGGACACGAGACGGGCAAATGGCCTCAAGAGAGAGCGCGCCGGCGCCAGCCCTCCCGCGTCCGGGCGACCAGCCCGGGCCGCGCCCGCCCCTCCAAGCGGGCGGGCGCCGCCCTGTCGTCACGAACGGATCGGCCCGAACTCGGGCCGACGCGACAAGGCGCCCATGCCGGAGGGATCAGGCGCCTGCCGAGGGGCGGACGCGGCCCGATCATAACAGTTCCATCGTCGAGGGCTTCATCGAGACGGGCGCAACCCCTCCTTCGCCCGGCTTTCCGGCTGCGGTTAACCGGCCATTAACCATATCGCGCGGCGATAGCGGATGGCGCGGCGCGAGCTTTTCTTCGCCGCAGCCCTCGCCGCTTCGGCCGGCGAGGCGGCGGCCGGCGCGTGGACGCGCGCGGAAGGCGAGATCTTCGCCGCGCAGAGCCTGCGCTATTTCTCGACCGAGTTCAGCGCCTCCCGGGACGTGGAGTTCGCCAAGGGCTCCTTCGCGCTCTACGCCGAATACGGGCTGATCGACATTCTCACGCTCGGGATCGACGCCGACCAGGGCCTCCGGCTCGACGACGCCGGCTTCGGCGCGCAGGACGGGCGGGCGCGGAGCTTCGCGCGGCTCCGGCTCTACGAGGGCCCGCTCGGCGCGGCCGCGGTGGAGGCGGGCGGCTCGATCGCGCTCAACGGCTTCACCTCGCCCGCCGTGCCGGGCGGCGACGAATCGAAGGAGATCCGCGTCGCGCTCCAGTACGGGCGGGGGTTCGTCAGCGACTGGGGGACCGGCTGGGCCGACGCCTCGCTCGCCTATGCGAAGTTCATCGGGCCGCGGGCGGACGAGATCAAGCTCGACCTGACGGTCGGCTTCCGGCCCGACGAGGCCTGGCTGGCGATGGCGCAGGTCTTCGCCACCAAGGGCCTCCGGAACGCGGAGTTCGGCGGCGCGGATTTCGACCTCTACAAGGCGCAGCTTTCCGTCGGCCGCCGGCTGGACGAGCGGCGGACGCTGCTCTTCGGCGTGACGAAAGACCTCGTGACCCGCGGCGCCTCCGCGGGTT